>CAYVDR010000348.1:0-1019 GCA_964450625.1 uncultured Senegalimassilia sp. | reverse complement strand
ATCTTTGCCCTGAGTTGTAGTTTTGCCGTCATCTGCCGTTTTGCCTGTTGTTGGGTTGGCTACAAAGATGCCATCTGTATCGGTCTTACCACTTCCAATAGTTGTGCCGTCATGTTTTTTAACAATGACGTTTTTGTTTTCTTGAGGGTTGTTGTTCTCATCTGTGATTACAACTTTAGCACCTGATGCGTCTTTGCCGTCAGGCAAGATAACTGTTGTTGTACCTGATGGGTCAACTATAACGGTTGCACCTTCAATTGGAGTTGAGCCATCAGCAGTATACACTGTTGTCTTTTGCTTTTCGTTCGTTATTGGGTTTGTGTTGCCGTCTGTTGAGCCATCTTTGCCTGTTGAGGACTCAGAACCTTTATTCTCTGTGCCTGTAGTGCCTGTGCGGGTTTGACCATTAGCATCTGTGTTAGGTGTTTTGCCGCCATCGCGTACTGTGCCGTCAGCATCTTTCACAACTACAGGAACGTCTTGCTGAGGTGTGCCTGCGCTATCTGTAATTGTAATGATAACCTCTGTGCCTGCAGCCGTATCTGGCAAATCTACTGTTGTCTTTCCTGTCTCTGGGTCAACGGTTACTGTTGCACCTTCAATTGGAGTGCCGTTAGTGTCTGTTACTTGAATTATTTCTTCTTTAGGGCTAAAGATGTTTGCTTTGCCAGTTTCAGACGTTACAGCTGTGTTTGCCTTTGATGTAGCAACGCCATTTGCATCTGTCTTTACAGTTGCGCGAGCAGAAGTGTCAGAGTTTTTAACAACTACTGGCTTGTTTGCAACACCTGTGTTTGTTTGTGTGTCAATAATTGTTACTACAACATCTTCTTTGTCATAACCTTCTGGCAGCTGTACTGTGGCTTTGCCTGTTGTATCTACTACAACGACAGCCCCTGCAATTGGCGTGCCTGCCTTAGTAGCAACACTTATGCTTTGTGTTTTGCCACTTGTAGGGTCTGTTACTTGAGTCTTTCCATTTGCATCTGTTGTGCCCTCATTGCCATTAGATGCGCTTG
>CAYVDR010000347.1:0-1022 GCA_964450625.1 uncultured Senegalimassilia sp. | reverse complement strand
TTTAAAGTTGTGTTTGACCCTCAAAAAGCTAAGCAGCATGGCTATTCAATTGAAACTCTTTACGAAGCACTAGCAAAAGAATTACTAGAATTTAAACTTGAACGCCAAGCACAAGGAACATGGCGCGTTGAGGAGGGTGCAGATGAACTTCAGGCACAATGTTTGCCGCTTACAATCATGGACAGAACACCTTGGGTTATGGATAATGTCGAAGCCATTTATTACAGAGAAGATGAACCCGACGTAATAATTATGTAATAGTTAAAACCAATTAGTGGGCAAAAGAGCTACAACAAGCAGAAAGGGTTGCATGTATATATTTCCAGCAATAATAATGAAGAACGAAAACGAGGGCGGCTATTTAGCGGAAGCGCCAGATTAGAAAATACCCACTTCCTAATGAACCAAAGGTTTACTAGTTACTTTCGTGACTCAAATGCGTGCGAAAATCGGCGTAGGAAACCAATATAAAGCTCTAATTGAGCAAGTGCTGCTGATGCTAACATTCAATCAAAGTTGGAAAATGCAGTGAAATTGCCCTCAAACGGGTTGGAAAATGCGCTAAAATGGGCATAAAAACGGTTGGAAAAATGTAAATGCCCAGTTCAGAAGAATATCATTGCTACAAACGCCACAGTGCTCTTTCTAACCTTCTTGAAAGCGAAGAAATTGAAAAAGCTGTTGTTTTGCATACCAAAAATTACGAACGCATAAACAAGCAACGCTTTTACGTTCCAATTTATGCTGCGTGCGTTGCAGCAGAGAACATGCTGTAAAAAAAGCAGTAATGGCTTGCAATCTTATGATTTTCACAATGACTTTTTGTCGAAGTGCTACACTAGTTTAACAGCAGAGGGTTAAAAGCAAACCCCGCTATGTTCATTTGCTAGGGTTTCTTTGCATGTTTCCTTTTTGGCTTAGAAACCTTAGTTTGCTCATTCAATCATTCTCAATTAACTACAAAATGAGTTGATTATGCCGCACATCCTTGTATAATGCACAAACAGTGTTTCCTTAAAACA
>CAYVDR010000346.1:0-1028 GCA_964450625.1 uncultured Senegalimassilia sp. | reverse complement strand
CAAGTGTACCGACCCCCGATCGTTAGGATTTTGGTCTAACTTTTGGGGGTCGGTAAACAGGGGGTCAAGCATAATATTGACAAATGGTATGAAATAGACCCCATACTGTTAGCCAAAATTTGTTTGGTTGCCAAACTTGGTACAAGGTGGGCTCTATCCTGCATGACCTAGCACATTCAATAAAGATTCTACTCGTAGCCCAAAGGACTGCTACACTTCGGTACACCTTTCGGCTTCGAAATAAAAGACACTTCGCCACTGGCAGGCCACTGGTAAAAAAGTAAAAGTAGGCACCAAATTATGCTCACAGAGGTTTATTCAAATGCATCAAACAATTAAGATAGAGCGCATGGCATATTCTGCAGGCGCTGTTGGACACCTTGATTGCGGCAAAGCTGTTTTTGTTGCAGGTGCAGCACCAGGTGACATTGCAGAAATTGAAGTTGTGTCAGAAAAACCCACGTATGCACAGGGCAAGCTTTTGCGCATTGTTGAGGCTGGGGCGCACCGAACGTGCGAACACTGGGCAGAGCCTGCAGCTGCAAGCGTTGCCCCTTGGCAGCATGTGGTATACGATGCGCAACTTAAAGAAAAGCGCAACAACATAGTGCATGCAATTGCCACTGTTGGCGGCTTGGGGCAAGCGCATGCGCAAGAAATAGTGAAGCCTTGCATACCGTCGCCTGAGCCGTGGGCCTTTCGCAACAAAGTGGAGCTTGCAGGCAGCTGGAGCAAAAACAATGGCTTTCAACTGGGGTTTCACGAGCTTGCAAGCAATAACGTTTTGCCAGCTAAAAAGTGCTGTGTTGCGCATAAAGAAATTGAAGGTGCCCCAAAGGCTCTTGCAGGTGCACTTCGTTTTTTGCAAGGGGCGCAAAATTTAGGCATTTTTCGAGTTGGTGTGCGCCACAGCAAGCGCACAAAGCAAACAGAAATTGCCCTTTGGACAGCACCCTCAGCCTTCCCACGTGCAAAGGCTGTGCAAGTGCTCAAAAGTGCTGTTAACCCAACATCAATTGTGCGTGTGC
>CAYVDR010000345.1:0-1040 GCA_964450625.1 uncultured Senegalimassilia sp. | reverse complement strand
TTGCGGTTGTAAGAGTAGCTGCCCATGTAATTGCCAAGCTTACCGCCAGGAATGTTGAACATGCCATCTGTTTCAGGCGACCAGTCTTGCGGCTGAGGCAGTAAATCCTCAATTTCGCGCAAGTCTTCAGGTGCGAAATCGGGCAAGGAAGCACCAGCAGACACGGTTTGCGTTGCCTTACCTTTATATGTAATTGCTGCATCCTTATAGCAATCAAGCCCTGTACCAGCAGGAATGTGCTTGCCAATAATAACGTTTTCTTTCAAGCCTTCCAAGTGATCAACTTTGCCTTCAAGCGCAGCATCGGTTAGAACCTTTGTTGTTTCCTGGAACGATGCAGCCGACAAGAACGAATCGGTTGCAAGGGAGGCCTTTGTAATGCCAAGCAGCAAAGGCTGACCTACAGGTGGGTTTTTGCCATCGGCAATAAGCTCGTTTGCAGCGCGTTCAAATTGGAAACGGTTAACTTGTTTGCCAGGAATAAACTCAGAATCGCCTGCATCCAAAACTGCAACTTTGCGAAGCATTTGGCGTGCAATAACCTCGATGTGCTTGTCGTTGATGTCTACACCTTGCGAGACGTAAACATCTTGCACTTGCGAAACAATGTAGCGAAGCGTTGTGTTAGGGTCGGTTAAGCGCAGCAAATCGTGTGGGTTAATGGAGCCTTTTGTAAGCTGCTGGCCCAGTTCAACTTCGCAGTTGTCCTCAACGCCAGGCATCATTGTTGCACGGGCGGAAACTTGGTATTCGCGCAGGTTGCCTTCTTGGTCGTGAATTGTTAGCGTTTTGCCATTTTTGTCTGCCACAATTTGCAATGTACCAGCAATTTCAGCAAGCACAGCTTGACCTTTAGGTTTGCGGGCTTCAAAAAGCTCTTGAACACGAGGAAGACCGTGAGTGATGTCCTCGCCAGCAACACCACCAGCATGGAACGTGCGCATTGTAAGCTGCGTGCCAGGCTCACCAATGGACTGAGCAGCAATAATGCCAACTGCAGTGCCAATGTTTACAGGGCGCGATGTTGCCAAGTCCCAGCC
>CAYVDR010000344.1:0-1043 GCA_964450625.1 uncultured Senegalimassilia sp. | reverse complement strand
GAACAGGATGGCAAATCTAGCGATAGTACCTCAAGTTATTCTTCGGGCTATTACCGCTCACTTGCACCAACGCCAAGCCAGGCTAACACGTTTACAAGCGACACAATTGAATATAACGGCAAGGTTGTTGGCACGGTTCGCGTTTGGGTTTATGGCAGCGAATCGCTGTTGACCCAGGCAGATGAGGAATTTGCAAATAACTCTTACCAGGCTATGGTCTTTGCAACGTTTGTTGCAATTTTGCTTGCATGTTGCATTGGTTTTTTGTTTGCTCGTGCTCTTGTGCGCCCAGTAAACAAAATTATGCGCACAACAACTGCCATAAAAAACGGCGATTTAATGGCGCGCACAGGCATGCAAGGCTCCGATGAAATTTCGCGTTTAGGTGCAACGTTTGACCAAATGGCGGACAGTGTGGAGCGTGACCGCGAAATTGAGCGGCGCTTAACTTCTGATGTCGCGCATGAGCTTCGCACACCATTGATGGCCATTCAGTCAACGGTTGAGGCAATGATAGACGGTGTGTATGAAACATCAACTAAACGCTTAGAAACTGTTAACTCTGAGGTCATGCGCTTAAGTCGCTTAGTCGATGCAATTTTGAAACTGTCTAGGCTTGAAAACCGCTCGAACCCGCTTAATAAAACAACGTTTGATGTTGGTGAATTAATTTCATCTATTGTTTCTACTCATGAGGCTTATGTGCACGAATCGGGCTTGAAGCTAATTTACGAGTTTGAGCAGGGCGTTTTAGTTTATGCCGATTCTGACATGATTCGCCAAGCAACAGCGAATTTCATCTCTAATGCTGTTCGCTACACCCCCGAAGGCGGCACAATTACTGTTAAGGTTTTTGCTAAAGGCAACATGGCACACATCGCGGTTCAAGACACAGGCATTGGGCTTTCTAAAGATGAAATCAAAATGGTCTTTAACCGTTTTTGGCGTGCTGAAGAGGGCAGAACTCGTGCAAAAGGTGGGCTTGGCGTGGGGCTTTCCGTTGTAAAAGAAATTGTTGACAGGCATGATGGGCAAGTTAGCGT
>CAYVDR010000343.1:0-1045 GCA_964450625.1 uncultured Senegalimassilia sp. | reverse complement strand
ATTCTCAATTCGCTATTGCGCACCGACTCCACCGACTACGACCCTCAAATCATCGAGATTTGCGAGGACCGCGCCATATCGCAGATGCGTTCTTATCTCAACAAGCTATACGACTGCGACACCATCTTCTCGGCTACCGGCACCGACCGTCACCCGCTCATCCTCATGTTTGCCATCGACATAGCCGTCTACCACATCTTCTGCCAGCACAATCCCTACAAGATGTCCAAGATACGGCAAGACCGCTACGACCGAGCCATCGAATGGCTCAAGGGCGTCATGAATGGCGACATCACCATCGATGGTGCACCGGCTCTACCCGACGATACGCTCGCCGACAATGCACGCTGGCAGACCCTCGCCGACAACGTCCGCCCCACATTCCTATAGGCGCAACCCAATCTTTCAATATTTCCATCTTTCAATATTTCTTCATCATGGCAAAGAAATTTCAACTCCGCAAAAATTCGCAATCCAATACTCAGCGCATCTCGCAAGGCGGCTTCCGCCACCCGCAGAGCATGCGCGAGCCCGACATCATCCTCCAGATGCCCGAACTGTTCTATTTCGACATGCACGCCTACATGGCGTCGGTCAATGCAGCCAAGGGCATCGACTACTCCTGCCGCACTCGGCTCTACGACATGTACGAGTCGGCCATGCTCGATCTGCATCTCTCGGGCGTTCTCGCCAAGCGCCTGCGCGGCGTCACTCGCTTCCCCATAGAGTTTCAGCGCAACGGCGAACCCGACGATGTCATCAATGCCCAACTGCATTCGCCTTGGTTCAAGGCGCTGCGCCGCGACCTCATCATGTCCGAGTTCTGGGGCTTCTCGCTCCTGCAGTTCTATCTCGACGACGAGGGCAACATCCGCTACGACCTCATCGACCGCAAACACTACGACCCAGTACAGCACATCCTCCTCAAATACCAGGGCGACCAGACGGGCATTCCCGTCGACCATTTCCCCAACACACTCTTCGTAGGCACCGAGCGCGGACTGGGCATCTTCTGCGAACTGATGCCCGCCATCCTCTACAAGCG
>CAYVDR010000342.1:0-1056 GCA_964450625.1 uncultured Senegalimassilia sp. | reverse complement strand
GTCTGCTTGAACAGGCGAACGAGTACATCGAACTCGCCGAAGACGAGGCGCTCGACGGCAACGGCGACAAGGCGATCGAGAACTACCGCCTCGCGCTGAAGGAGATCGACCGCGTGGAGCTCGAAAATCCCGACCGCGCGGACACCGCCGAGTTCGCGCCGCTACGCAACAAGCGCGCCACGTGTTCGGCGGCCATCGACGCGATCCGCTTCGCGCAGGTGAACGAGAACGAACGCGCCGTGGCCGTCTCCAACACGACGAAACTCGAACGCCGCTGGCGCCTCAAGCACGGCCTGCAGACGCTCGCCGACGAAATCTTCGCGCGCGAGGAGGCCGCCAAGACGAACAAGACCGACTCCGCCACCAACACCGTGACCAACGCGACCAACACCGTGACCAGCGCAACCACCAACGCTCTTGCGGCGGCGGGCGCGCCCGCCGCGACCAACGCCGTGACGACGGCCACGCTGGGCGATGCGCTCAAGGCCGTGCGCGCGGGCGCCTACGCGGAGGCCGAACGCATGCTGGACGTGCTGGAGAAGGCGAAGCCCGGCGACCTCAACGTGCTGCTCATCCGCGCGGCCGCGCAGGCGGGCGCGGGCAGTCTCTACGCGGCGCGGCGCACGCTCGAACGCGCGGCGAAGGCGCATCCAAAGTCCTATCTGCCGCTCTACAACCTCGCGCATCTCACGCTGCAGATCGACGCGGGCGACCAGATCGTGGCGCGCGCGCTCTACGAAAAGGGTCGCGCACTCGGCGGCCCGCAGGACGCCGCACTGGAAGGAAAGCTCAAATGACGCGGCGCCTGACAGTGGCGCTCTGCGCCGCGCTCGCGGCGGCGTTCGGCGTCTGCGCCGCGCCCGACGAACCCGCGCCGAACGCGGCGATCGAGGTGCTTGCGCCGGGCGGCAAGACGCCGCCCGCCGTGACGACGTCCCTGCCCGCGCCCGACGTGCTGCGCGCGTGCCGGGCGATGCTGCCCACGAAGCCCGTCACGCTCTCGGGCGCGCTCGTGCTGCGTTCGCGCAAGGGCATTGTCGCGCGCGAATACGGCTA
>CAYVDR010000341.1:0-1067 GCA_964450625.1 uncultured Senegalimassilia sp. | reverse complement strand
TTTTCAAATTAAGGGTTTTATAAATGTCACAGCAAAACACGCAGGAAGTAACTAATAAAATTTTTACCGCAGCAAATGTAATTTCATTTGTAAGGCTGTGTTTAGTGCCTGTTTTTATGGTGCTTTTGCTTGGTAACAACAACGTTGCAGCTGCTGTTGTGTTTGCCATTGCCGCTGGCACCGATTTTCTTGACGGGCAGGTGGCGCGTCGCACAAACACTGTGTCTAAGCTGGGGCAGCTGCTTGACCCAACAGTCGATCGCTTGCTTATGATATGCGCTGTTGTGGGGCTTTTGGTTGTTAGCAGGCTGCCTATGTGGGTTGTTGTGCTTGTGCTTTGCCGCGACGTGTTGCTGCTTCTTGGCGGGGCGTACCTCTTAAAGAAGTGGGCCGTGCGTGTTGATGTAATCTTCCTTGGCAAAATCGCAACAACTTTGCTGTTCATTGGCCTTTTTGGGCTAATACTAAACATGCCATTAATCCCAGGTTTGGGCATTACAACCCTGCCTTTCTTCCCTGGTCTTTCAGGCGATGCAGTTTCATGGGGCATTTGGTTTATATACATTGGCTTGTTCATTGGCATTTTCACAACGCTCTACTACATTTTAAAAGCGTACCGCTTGTACCAACGCGCAAAACGCAGGCGCGCAAAAGGGAAGTTGTAAACGCTTCATGCCAAGGGAAACTGGCAGAAATAGCAGGGCAAACAATTCACGAAGCACTTCAGGCACAAATGCGCGAAGGGCATCAGGCTCTCGTGTGCAAAACGTGCGCCTTGCAGGGCAAAATGGGCATGCAAGGCAAACAAACCCCCGTGCAACAAACAGGCGCCCAACGCATGCAACTCGCAGGGGGGCTTCTGCGCAAAACAAGGATTACCTGCAGGCGCAACTTTGGACAAAAGGCGGCAGCACAAACCAAAGCCGCAGGCAAAACGCTTATGGCACTCGTTCCAACAAAAAAAGCAAACAGTCTGCCAGCAGCATACTAGCAACAATTTTTGGTTTGCTGCTCGCTGCAATTAAGGGCATTTTTAGCCTTTTGGCAAAGTTTTTTTCGCTGCTGGG
>CAYVDR010000340.1:0-1080 GCA_964450625.1 uncultured Senegalimassilia sp. | reverse complement strand
AGAAATTAGCATGCAAGACATGTTTAGCGGTTGTACAAAACTTGAAGAAGTTAACATTTCGGCGTTTGACACAAGTAAAGTAACCAGCATGCAAAGCATGTTTGCCAATTGTGAAACGCTTAAGGAAATTGAATTTCCGTCTAAATTTGATACAAGCAACGTAACAACAATGGCATATATGTTTAGCGGTTGTAGCTCGTTAAAAACGCTCAAGGGGGCTGGAAAAGATTTTGACACAGGAAACGTTACAAGCATGAGGTCTATGTTTGCTAATTGCAACGCACTTGAAAATATTGACGCGTCTGCATTTGAAACCGGCAACGTTACACTCATGGACAGCATGTTTAGCAATTGCGCAAAACTTACAACCCTTGATTTGTCGACGTGGGACCTTGCAAGTTTAAAAAGCATGGACTCCATGTTTGCCAGCTGTAGTAAGCTTAAAACCTTAAAACTAACAGGTAAAACAACACCAAACTTAAAGTCAATGTATGGGGCTTTCAGCGGCTGCAGTGCGCTTACAACACTTAATTTGGGCAGCATGACCACAAGTGCTGTAACAGAAATGACACAGCTGTTTAACGGTTGTTCAGCATTAACAACACTTGACCTTTCAAGCCTTGACACATCAAAAGTAAAATATATGACAAACATGTTTTACGGTTGCTCTGCCCTAACAACAGTAAAACTTGGCGCAAACTTTACATTTAATGGCGCGGGGGCAACACGCTTATGCAACCTGCCCGATGGAAATTGGAAAAACGCAACTGGCACCGTTTATGCTGCAAGCGAAGTGCCAAACAACACAGAAGACACTTACACAAAACAGCCCCCCGAGCTTGACTTCACGAAGTTTACTGTTGACACAGCCGCTGAAACTTACACTGGCAGTGCTATTACTAAAACCATTACTGCTGATGGATATGCGCAAGACACTGATTACACCGTTGAGTATTCCAACAATACGAACGTTGGAACTGCAACAATAACCATTAAGGGTGCTGGCAGCTATGCGGGCGAGCAAACATATAACTTTACAATCAACCCAGCAGCACTTGATTTTACACAAATAAGTGTGGA
>CAYVDR010000339.1:0-1081 GCA_964450625.1 uncultured Senegalimassilia sp. | reverse complement strand
GAAGCCCAGCTAAAGTGGCAAAAACAAAGGGCTCGCTTACAGCGGAATACCTCTCAGGCGCGCGTGCAATTGAAGTGCCACACACAAGGCGCAACCCAAAGCGTGGCAGCATAAAGCTTACAGGGGCGTGCGAAAACAACTTGCAAAACGTCACCCTAAGCGTGCCCATTGGCACTTTCTGCGTTATAACTGGTGTTTCAGGCAGCGGCAAAAGCTCGCTTATAACAACAACTCTAGCACCTGTGCTTGCAAACAAAATCAACCATGCGCACAAGCGCCCAGGCAAGTTCAAAAGCATCAGTGGCACCGACAAAATTGACAAAGTCATAAACATTGACCAAAGCCCCATTGGCCGCACGCCACGCTCAAACCCTGCAACCTACATTGGGCTTTGGGACGACATTCGCGCGCTTTTTGCAAGCACGCAGGAAAGCAAAGCCAAGGGCTTTGGGCCTGGGCGCTTTAGCTTTAACGTTAAAGGTGGGCGCTGCGAAGGCTGCAAGGGCGACGGCCAAATTAAAATTGAGATGCATTTCTTGCCCGACATCTATGTGCCGTGCGAAGTGTGCCAGGGCAAACGCTACAACCGTGAAACGCTAACTGTAACTTACAAGGGCAAAACAATTTCAGACGTGCTTGACATGACAGTTGAAGATGCGCTTGCGTTTTTTGCAAACATCCCGCCCATCAAGCGCAAGTTGCAAACGCTGTTTGACGTGGGGCTTGGCTACATTCGCCTAGGCCAGCCTGCAACAACTCTTTCGGGTGGCGAGGCACAGCGTGTTAAGCTTTCAAGCGAACTTCAGCGCAAGCAAACTGGCAAAACGTTCTACATTTTAGACGAGCCAACAACAGGCCTTCACTTTGAAGATGTGCGTCAGCTTCTTGAAGTTTTGCAGCGCCTTGTAACTGCTGGCAACACGGTGCTTGTAATTGAGCACAACTTAGATGTTATTAAGTGCGCCGATCACATTGTTGACTTAGGTCCTGAAGGCGGCAGTGGCGGCGGCAGCATTGTGGCAAGCGGCACGCCAGAGCAGGTTGCAAAAGTAAAGCAAAGCCACACAGGGCGCTTCTTAGC
>CAYVDR010000338.1:0-1084 GCA_964450625.1 uncultured Senegalimassilia sp. | reverse complement strand
TAATTTGGAATGCGCACTTGCCCGTCAAAGTAGGTGAGCAAGCCGTACACAACCATAGCTGAAAAAATTTCATCTTTTGTGTTTAGCGTCATTGAAGTTGCTGCGTACTCGTTCATTTTTGCATCAACTGCTTCGCTTGCAACCATACGAGCAACATCGTCGCGCACGTTTGCAATGTCGTGTTTTATGTAGTCAAACACAGCATCATTTTTGCCAGAGTTTGTCCAAAAATTGCCAAGCTGGTTGCGCGTTAGTGCCAGAACTGTTGAGCGCGGGTTATAAACATGCTTGCCGCTAAGCGTATAGTAGCCGTCATACCAATACTTTAGGTTTTCAAGTGTTAACCTTTGAGGCTGGCTAGATGATGCAATGTTTTGTTCATACCTTTTGTACAAACAATCAACTTCATCTTGCAAAAATCCAAAGTAATTTTCAAAGACCGTGTCATTTACAACTGAATATTCATCGAACATGTTTAGCTCTGAGCCATCTGAATATTTAGCAATTGGAAGCACGCCTGTCATGTATGCAAGTTCAACGTAAGGCTTATCTTTAAGCAGTTGTTTTAGAAACATTAGGAAGTCATCTGCACCGTCTTTTAAGCGCTCGTTGTAAAACATGGAATCCCATTCGTCCATGATGAAACAAAAGCGAGCACCTAGCTTGCTGTAGACAATCTTCAATGCCGCAAAAACATCCTCTTCAGAACTTTCAACGCCTGCTTCAGGGAACAATTCACGCAATTCAGTAATTATGCCATTTGTAATGGTGCAAAGATAATCATCGTAACCCTTGCAATTTTGTGGTAATTCGCTAAAGTCAATATAAATTACATCATGCGCTGCAAAGTGCTTCATTGCCTCTTCGTTTTTTGTAACTTCTAAGCCACGGAAAAGCTGTTCAGCTTCCAAACCACGTGCCAAAAAGCAAGCTGTTGTTTGAACGTTAGTGGTTTTACCGAAACGGCGTGGGCGGGTAAGGCAAAGGTACTTATCTCTTACACCGATTAGCCTAGTAACCTGAGGAATGATTCCTGTCTTATCAACGAAGTAGGTGCTGTTTCTTAATTCAGTAAATGTGTCTT
>CAYVDR010000337.1:0-1100 GCA_964450625.1 uncultured Senegalimassilia sp. | reverse complement strand
CAGCAAGCACAAAGCTGTGGTTGGCTTTCGGTTTTTACAAGTAGTGGCAGCGGGCTTTTAGAGGACGTGTATGAACAAACAATAAACAACACCACTGAATTCATTGAACCTGGGCGCAAAACAAGGGTTAAGTCGGTTAACATTGGCAAGCTAATAGGCGTGGAGTTTGAAAAGGACACCAAACGAAACCTTAACTGGAGAAGCAAAATGTCTAATGTGCTGGACAAACTTACCAGCCAAGACATAGGGCTGGTTATAATTGTGGATGAAGTTGACCCAAAGCTTAACGAAGTTGAGCGGTTGGTTGCAACTTACCAGCACTTCATTGGTGAGGGCAAAAAGGTGTCGCTGCTAATGGCTGGGCTTCCTAACAGAATTTCTTCACTGTTAAACGGGAAATCCATTTCTTTTTTAAGGCGCGCTAACATTGAAAAGCTGGGCAAAATTGCAGATGCGGATGTTAAAAGCACGTTTAAAAAAACGGTAGAAGGCGCAGGAAAAACAATTAATGATGAAGCCTTAAGCCTGGCAGTAAGTGCAATTGAAGGCTTTCCCTACATGATACAACTTGTTGGCTTTTATGCATGGAGCGAAAGCGGCAAAAGCACTATTAAAAAAAATGAAATGACTTCTGGCATTGCTCTGGCGCAGCAGGCGTTTCAAACAAGGGTGTTGGATGCAACATTAAATGAGCTTACACAAAGGGAAATTGAATTTTTGCTAGAAATGACAAAGGATGAGCGCTTTAGCAAAACAACTGAGCTTTCTAGCAGGCTAAACATGGCATCGGGCAATGTTTCTGCATACAAAAAAAGGCTTTTAGAGCGCGGTGTTATAGAAGAGCCGCGTCGAGGTTGCCTAGTGTTTTCGCTGCCGCATTTAAGAAACTACCTGCCAAAATACGCTGAATTTTTTAAGTAATTCAAGCAGTTAAAAGTGCTTTGGGGCAATTAATTTCTAAAAAGCCTTGTTGTGTTAGCAAAGGGGCTTGCATTCTAAAAGCAAGCCCAATGAATGTTAGTTTATTTGCTTTTTGCGCCTTAATGCAATTACTCCCACGCGGTTTCAACTTTTACTTTGCATTCTTTTTTGTAATAGGC
>CAYVDR010000336.1:0-1112 GCA_964450625.1 uncultured Senegalimassilia sp. | reverse complement strand
GCAGTAGTTGCAAGTGCAGTTGGGCAGCACACACGCTCGGTGTCAGTTGTGAACAATTTGGTTGCCTCATCTGTTGATAGCAAGAACACTTTATCACCCGTTGAAGAAACATCCTCAAGATCAGTCGAAGCAATGTGTGCTTGCTCCTCTGTTTTAAATGCATCCTTATAAAACGTGCCATTTAGCCAAGTGCGAATATTGCTTGTGCTATTCCAAGAGTTGCCATCGCTGTAGTATTTGTTCCAAATGACTGCATCTAAGCCTTGCAAACTTATTAGAGTTTGCACACTAGTGCCACTAGCAACGCTGCCAGAAGCTGCGCTGCCCGCGGTGCCTAATTTCTTCCACTCAATTAAAGTGCTGTCTGTGCCTGCAGCTGTTTGCGCGTAGTTACCAAACAACACATGGTCGCATTTTGTGCAGTGGTAGGCGATATCGCTTTGGCCATAGGTTTCAAGAGTGTGGCCTGTGAGCGCTACTTTGGAGTAATCGTTGGAAGTTTCTGTAGTGTTGCACACACTGCATGCAGTTGTGTTTTTGTCTATTGTGCCGCCACCAGTGCATGTACTGTTGGCATTGCTATCGTTAGGCAAAGTTAGAGTTTGCGTTGTGATTGTGCCATTATGAGCGCGGAACTGACCATTTGAAGTAGCTGTGGTTCCACTGTTGATTTTATCGTCAATAGATTTGTTTACAACAACATTAATGCCACCTTTTGCAGTTGGTGTGGTATCGGTGGTTTGCACGGTTACAACGAAGTCTTTTACATCCTCAGTTGCGTTAGGGGATTTTACAGTTAGCACGCCAGAATTGCTAAAGCTTACCGTTGCGCCTTTAAGTACATCGCCTGTGCTAGTGCTGTTTGAGCTGTTAACTGTAATTTTGTAGCTTGTTTTGTCTGCTGGGTTTTTGATTGTGGCTGTGCCTTTTGCGTCTGTCACATCAGTTGATGTGTCTTTTACTTGCACGTAAATTACAGGTGCTGTAACTGAGCCTGTCGTGCTGCTGCCTGTAACAGTTGCATAGTTTGTTGTGTCTGTTGGTTCGAACGTAAGCACGTATGCAGCAGACGCTTTTTCTTCTGTAACTTTAAAGGTGTTGTTGTCAGTGTT
>CAYVDR010000335.1:0-1138 GCA_964450625.1 uncultured Senegalimassilia sp. | reverse complement strand
CCGCATATTCTTCTTCAGGTTTAATATTTGACGCCCAATTTATAGAATCGTTCATACTCCAAACCTTCCTAACATTGACATCACCCATTTTAACATAGTTGGTTTTTAATAAAACGATATAGCGTTCCAACGCCCACGCTTATAAGTTTGTTAATTGCCAACTTCACTGAACTCAACATTCACGCTGGACTAAAACTCCTATCTTCAACCAAACAAAGCGTTTTATAGCCCTTAAATCATCACCTCAGGCGCAGGTTGGTTTTGATAGCGTATCATTTTCCCATTAAGTTTATGGTTCTGTAAATGCATACGCTAATACTACCTTGCCTCTTTGAGGCTTCTTTATGCAGCAACCATACACAAATTATTTCTTTATAGAAAGGTGTGAAATTATGAAAGACTTTGAAGGTAAAACAGTCATTGTAACAGGTGCTGGGAAAGCTACGCTTAAAAATGGCGATGCTGGGTCCATTGGTTTTGGCATTGACATTGCTTTTGCAAAGCGCGGTGCTAACCTTGTTATTACAGGGCGCAACATGGACAAACTTAACGGCGCTAAGAAAGACATTGAAAGCAAGTATGGCGTTCAAGTTCTGCCACTTCAAGCTGATGTTTCAGCATCGAACAACAACGAGGAAATTGTTCAAGGCGTTGTAGACAAAACAATTGCAGAGTTTGGCAGAATTGATGCCCTTGTTAATGTGGCGCAAGCCTCGGCTTCAGGTGTTTCAATTGAAGATCACACAATGGATCAGTTTAACTTAGCACTTTATTCTGGGCTTTATGCCACATTTTTGTACATGCAAAAGTGCTACCCGCACCTAAAGGAAACAAAGGGAAGCGTTGTAAATTTTGCATCTGGCGCTGGTTTGTTTGGAAATTATGGACAATGCGCTTATGCTGCCGCAAAAGAAGGCATTCGTGGTCTTAGCCGTGTTGCAGCTACAGAATGGGGGCCTGACCAGGTAAACGTTAATGTGGTGTGCCCCCTGGCGTGGACTGCAGCGCTCGAGAAATTCAAAGATGCATACCCACAGGCCTACGAAGAGAACGTGCACATGCCTCCAATGGGCAGGTATGGTAATGTTGAGCATGACATTGCAAGCGTTGTGGTTGAACTTTGTACACCTGCATTCAA
>CAYVDR010000334.1:0-1142 GCA_964450625.1 uncultured Senegalimassilia sp. | reverse complement strand
AAAGCTGCAGTCACGCTGCCAAGCGCTTGGAAAGACAAAAACGTTTCTGTAACAATTATGTCTGGCGACAAAAAAACAGCTAAGTCAAACGTGGGCGTTACAGTTTACGACGAGGGTGAAACAGATGCTCGCACAACTGGCAACACAGACACAAGTGGCATTTACACTTCCAGCGTTATGGTGGAGCAAACAGCTGGTGCAAGTGAGAACACCGTCGCACTTACATCTGCCGACGGCAAAACCACATACACTCTTAAAACTTCTGTAGGCACAACGGGGTCATTAATTACAGGCGCAACGTTTAGGCTTTTCAATAACGGAAGCGTTGCAGTTGACATACCAGTTGTTGCTTATCAATATACAACTGGCGTTGAAGTTGAAGCGAAAGACAAAAATGGTTTAATTAAAAAGGGTGTTAGCGTTACCGTTAATTATGACGGCGACACCCTAACTGGCACAACTGGCGATGATGGCACATACACTGCCAAATTCCCAGTTTATAGCGGCTTTTGGATGGCAAGCGTGCCAACCGATGCCACTAAAGTTGATGAGGCAACATGCAAAGCTGCTGCAGAAAGCGACAACACAAAAGTTTTCAAAAACGCCAAGCAAATTATGAGGGACAAAAACAAAATTGCTGAAGAGCTAAAAGACGGCTACCAAGAAGCAACTGACACAACTGCAAAGGAATACAAAGCCTACATGACCAGCAACAACGTGCACCTTTACACTACGTATTCTGGTGATACAAATGCAACAGGAGCCAATGCCTTCGCAGAATTCCGCATCATCCAAGTGGGCACTCACATGAACAGCGCAACTGACACAACAGGTGATGGCAGCACGTTAACGTTCCAAGCAACTCATAGCTTGCCTACAGCATGCGCTATGAACGCTGGTACATCGCAGGAGTGGGGAAGCAATATTGGCGGTTGGCCACAGACAGAGCTCTACACAGCGCTTCAAACTAACGGTACAATTTTCAACAACTTCTCTGAAGATTTCAGGAATGCAGTTACCCCAGTTTCTAAAGCTTACAATGTAGGTGGTGGCACATCTGCATCACCAAGCACAACTGTTCAAACATCCGCAAACAACACGTTCTTTGTGCTGTCCTATTCTGAAATTGTTGACGGAACTAA
>CAYVDR010000333.1:0-1177 GCA_964450625.1 uncultured Senegalimassilia sp. | reverse complement strand
TGTATATGTTGAATCCCAACCAGTGTAGTTTGGAGAAGGTGCCTCAGCTGCATAAGACTTAGCAGGTGAAAACAAAATAACAAGACCTGTAAAAGCCAAAACTGTTAATGTTAAAAAGCAAATTTTCTGAGCTGATAAATTACAACTTTTCATAATAAAAGCCCCCTAAATGCAATAGGCGAAAGGTGGGTATTTTTTCAAACCTTTGAATTTTTAAAGCATTGTAACACTAAATTTTTATATCACTTTCCTACACTCGTGCAAATGTTAAGCAAAACACTTTAGAAACCCCTGCTTTTTTTAATGCATCACAAGCTGCGTTAAGCGTAGCACCTGTTGTGCATACATCATCAACTAAAAGCACGCAAGCATACCTTTCGGCATTACTAGCAACATTAAAACTACCAGCTAAATTAAGTGCGCGCTGCTTTCGGTTAAGTTTACGCTGATCAAGCGTTTGAGGCTTTGCTAAAAGCTGCCTTGTACGCAAACAAAGCAAAGCTGCTACGTTTTGTGCAAGTTCAAAACAGTGGTCAAACCCTCGCCTACGAATGGCAGCTTCAGTTGCTGGCACAGGCACAACAACTGGGTGTAAGCTTACCCATTCTGGACGCACAACACCAGCCATCATTTCTGCCATAGCACTTGCTAGTTTACGCTCCCCTGCGTCTTTCCACGTGCGTACTATGCGTGAGGCTGCACTGTCAAACATAACTGCACTTGCCATGCCGTCAAATGCTACTTCATTTCGGCTTAGAGCTTTAAGCATTACTGCGTTGCATTCGCAGCATTGTGCAACACCATAAGCAGCCCCGCACACAGGGCATGCAAGCCATAAATCAATGAACTTCAAATTGTTTTTACAGCGTTCGCACAAAACTGCACCAGGGGTGTCACACACAGCACAGCGAGTTGGCCAAAGCACTTCTTCAAGCGCCTCTCCTGCACCTGCACCATAAACAGCAAGCATGCTTTTAACTTCATGTAAAGTTTTCATTTGGTTAAGTGTAACTTACACACCTTGCCAAATGCTTGCAAAAAGCTTGCGAAAAATTAATGGCAAGATTATGGACACTACTCCATGCAAAGTTTTTGTCGCCTTTCTTGACAACAGTAAATTAACCAGAAATAGAATAAAAATGTTGTTGACACTAAAAATGAAGGTTGGTAAACAATA
>CAYVDR010000332.1:0-1194 GCA_964450625.1 uncultured Senegalimassilia sp. | reverse complement strand
TGGTGGTTTGACGCTTTATGCCAACTGGGTGCCAAGCACCGAAGACGGCGGCGATGCTGACAAATACTGGATTAGCCCGTCTTATAAAACAACCACTGGAAACACAGCTGATACAACAAACCAAGCGAATAGCAACTACGTAAAAGAGCAATGGAACGTTAAAAAGTCTTCTGCAGAAATTCAAGCAGATGTAAAAGTGCTAAAAGACACAGGGCATAAAACATATACAGAAGCTGAGTACAACAAAGTGTATGCGCAATACCAAGAGTTTATGACAAGCGACGCGTACCACTTATACACCCGCTATGGCACAGGCGACGGAACAAATAAAAACGATTATTGCGAGTTTAGAATTTTAGAAGTTGGTGAACACGACGGCGGGGAGTCTTTAACTTTCCAAGCAACACACTCGCTGCCACAGGGCTTTCAAATGAACAACACAGGAGGCAATTCCAATACAGGTGGCTGGAAAGATTCAACAATAAACACTCGCATGCAAACAGGCGATATATTCGCCATGTTTAAATCGGGGCTTACAGATGATATTAGTTATGTAAGCAAAAAGTCAACGATTGGTGCAGGCTCTTCTGAACTTAGCACATCGGGTAGCAAACTTTGGTTGCTTGCGGCAGCAGAAGTGTATGGCACAAACTTTAGTGTGGCAGGCTATAACACAGAAGGCAGCCAATATGCTTTCTGGAATTCAAAAGGGGTAAGTACCACTGCCTACACAGCACTAACAAACATAAACGAAACGCGTGCAGGCGCTGTGCCTTCTAACATGGCTGCTGCAGAGGTTTGGTGGTGGTTGCGCTCGCCATCAATTGACTATGCTTACACAACTTGCTTTAAAGCTATTAAAAACGATGGCCAGTTCAATGGCACAGGTCAGTCGAGTGCAAACTTAAGCGTTTGCCCCTGCTTCTCGTTTGGTGGGTTTAATGTTACGTTCGATTTAGGTGGGCATGAAACAACTGAAACTGCCCCTGTAACGCAAGTTGTTGGCGGTGGCGGCAAAGTAACAGACCCAGGCAGTGTTACCGACAAAAATTCCGAGCTTACGTTTGCAGGCTGGTACAAAGACACTTCGTTTGCCGATGACAAAAAGTGGGACTTCGACACCGACACAATAACTGGTGACACAACGCTTTACGCTTACTGGAAGCCTGACACAACCAAGTATTGGCTTGCCCC
>CAYVDR010000331.1:0-1200 GCA_964450625.1 uncultured Senegalimassilia sp. | reverse complement strand
TGTTCCGCTTTCTAAACTTACTGGTTTGTGGCAACCAATCATTTTTTTGTACGTAATTGTTCAGGCGGTTATTACAAGCCTCTCTTTTTCGTGCGTTGTCAACTATGCTTACAAAAAACTTGAACTTGGTGCTTTGCCCACCGCTTTGATACTTGGAATGTTGTGCTGCATTCAAATTTACCCTGCAACCGTCCAGATTGTTTCAAAGGACACGCTTCACAGCTGGGTTTTTGTATTTTATGCCCTGCTTTTCACTGAGCTTGTAAGAACAAAAGGCTCTGTTGCTAAAAATTGGAAGTTTATGGCAATGTTCTTGCTGGTAGTAATACTTTGCTGCTTAACTAAAAAGGTTGGTTTCTATGTTGTTTTAATCTCGCTGCTTTTCTATGTCATTTTCTGCAGGAAAAATTGGCTACCGATGTTAATTCCGCTTGTTTGCTCGGTTGTTTTAATGGTGTTTATAATGCCTGCTGTTTTAAAGGCTATGAATGTCGAACAAGGCGAAATGCGCGAAATGTTTTCGTTGCCGTTTCAAATGAGCGCAAAATATGTTTCAGACCACCCAAGTGACATCACGCATGAAGAGTACACGGTTCTTGACAAAACACTAAACATGGACACTTTGGCTAAGCGCTACGATGCATCATTTGCCGACCCAGTAAAAAATGGTTGCCTAATTTCAGAATTGCCAGAGTTTCTAGATTACACAAATGTGTGGCTTATGCAGGGTGTTCGTCACCCTGATTCCTATGCTTTGGCCACAGGCTCAATGTTAGCTGGTTGGTTTTCTTGGCAGCAATATGCCCCAGAAATGTCTTGTGGCTGGAAAGACCAGTTCAACCCTAATGAAATTCCAAGCTATGTGCCCGAGAGGCAAGGTTTAAACCTTGAAATTGCTAATTCGTACCGCAGAATGGTCTACAGCTTATATGAAGTTCCGCCATTAAGACTGTTTCATACATCTGCTTTCTGGTCAACGCTAATCATTGCTTTTTCGCTCTGCACAGCAATAAAATTTAGGAGGGTGCACAAAAAAGGTTGGCTTGTATGTGTGCCTTGCCTGTGTGCTTTAGTTTTAGGTTGCTATCTTGCGCCAACAACAAGTTTAACCACCGATGGTGCTAGGTATTTAATTCCGCTAATCTATGCAAGCCCGCTTTTAATTGCGTGGTGTTTTCATGTGTCATGTCAAAAGGAAAA
>CAYVDR010000330.1:0-1224 GCA_964450625.1 uncultured Senegalimassilia sp. | reverse complement strand
TCGGGAATTGTCATTTCTATTGCCCCATTTTCTAACAATGGCTTAAGGTAAACGCTTCTGAAATTTTTTCTGTCGGAAAGCCCCATTTTTTCCATTAGCGCACTTAAGCTATATTCGTTTCCTGTTTCAAAAATTTGTAATAGTTTGCTTTGTGGCTCGCCACTATTATCCTGGGGATTTGATTGCGCATCTTGGGGGGTGTCTTGGGGGGTCGAATTACCAAATTTTTTATTCCAATCAATGTGCATGTATCTGTTTTTTAAAATATTTGTTTCACCAAACATTGCATTTTTCAAAATGCGTTTTAAAAAATTTGTATCTGCCGAAATTCCAGCAGACCTGTCCCTATAATTCGCTCGAACTAAAGAGTTTCTAAAATACCAAGCGTTGTTTTGAAAAATGTCATTGCTCACCTGAAATCCCAACGCATTCAGTCGTTTAACAAGAAATACGGCTGTTGTTCGAGTGTTGCCTTCCTCAAATGGGTGAACTTGCCAAATGCCCGAAATGAAATTTGCAATTGCATTCAAAGCTTCTTCGTTAGAAAGTTTGTCATAATCTATTTTTTTGTCTTCGTTGAAATCGTATTCAATTGAAGGCTTAATCATTTCCCAGTCAGAATATGCTACAGTTTGCCCTTTTAGCACCCATTCTTTTTTCGTAATATTAAACTTTCTGTAACTACCAGCGTGTTTAATAACCCCATGAAAAAGTTTTGCATGTACATTTTTAAGATAAGCGGGCGAGAAATTAAATGTTTCTTCTCCTAGAATTTCTGCAATTCTTGTTGACACAATGTCGCATTCTTTTGTACCAACATTTTCATTGCGCCCTTTTGAGCTTTGATAGTATGAAGCTATTAAATCTTTGGCAGTAGCTATTGAAATTTCACCTTCAATATGTTTGCTTGCCACTTCAAGAAGATATTTTGAAGGCTTCAGGTTATCAACCGCTTGAAGCCCAATGGCTGCACCCCAGTTTGCTGACTTTTCCTTTTTTGAAGGCTCAGCGTTTTTAATGTAAGCCTCTAAGTCTTCCTGCCACGAAGCGCCCACAAGCTTTGGTGGGTTGTCTATGCTCCATTTATCCTCTGTCATAAAAACCTGCAATTCATTATTGTACTAAGCGCAAACAACGCTTAAAACTTTCAAGCCCAGCATAAATTCTAACTTAAGCACCACTTAAAGCAAATTCTTCGACATTTCTTTGGTAAGTTAAAGGTTA
>CAYVDR010000329.1:0-1232 GCA_964450625.1 uncultured Senegalimassilia sp. | reverse complement strand
ACGCTTGACACAAACTGCGACCCCGATGAAGTTGAATATGGCATTCCTGCAAACGACGATGCAATTCGCTCGGTCAAATTGCTTGCCAACTTCATTGCAGATGCTGTGCTTGCAGGTGCTGGCGCTGGCATTACAGCCGAAGAGATGGCAGGTCAGGCTGATGCAGCTGCAAAAGATGCACCAGCAAAGGCTGAAGGCGCTGCTGCACCAGCGGCGGATGCTGCCGCAAGCGCACCTGCTAGTGCTGCTGCAGAGGCAAAAGACACAGCTGAAGCTGCACCTGCACCAAAAGGCGAATAGTTACACCTAAAAAACTAAGGGCGCGAACTGCGCTAATGTAGTAAACAATATTCTCGAGAAAGGAAACCAGTGGCTGCTATTACTGCTTCTATGGTTAAAGAACTGCGTGAAATGACAGACGCAGGAATGATGGAGTGCAAAAAGGCTTTAGTTGAAGCCGACGGCGACATGGACAAAGCCGTTGACGTTTTGCGCACTCGTGGGCTTGCTCAGGCTGCAAAAAAAGCTGGGCGTGCCACAAATGAAGGCACAATCATGACAGTTGTTGCACCAGATGCAACAGCAGGTGCAATTGTTGAGCTTAACTGCGAAACAGACTTTGTGGGCATGAACGAAAAGTTTAAGGCTTACGCTGAAAAAATTGCCAACGCTGCACTAAGCGTTAATGCAACAGATGTTGAAGCTGTTAGGGGTGCAAGCATTGATGGAGAAACAGTCGATGAAATTATGACTGATGCCATTCACACGCTTGGCGAAAACATGCAACTGCCACGCGCAACAACAGTGCAAGCGCAAGGTGTTGCAACATACATCCACGGCGGCGGCAAAATTGGCGTGCTTGTTACATTTAACGCAGAAGGCATTGACACAGCTTCTGCCGAGTTCCAAACATACGGCAAAGACGTTGCAATGCAAGTTGCTGCTGCAAGCCCTGTGGCTGCCAACCGCGAAAGTGTTCCTGCAAGCGTTATTGAGCATGAAAAGGGCATTTATGTTGCGCAGGCTGCAGAGTCTGGCAAGCCAGAAGCAATTCAACATAAAATTGCTGAAGGTCGCATGGAAAAGTTCTTCAAAGAAAGCTGCTTAACAGAGCAAGCATTTGTTAAAAACCCAGACCAAAGCATTAACGACTACACTGCTGAAGTTGCAAAGAAACTCGGTGGCAAAATTGAAGTTACAGGCTTTGTACGCTGGGCACTTGGCGAGGCTGA
>CAYVDR010000328.1:0-1238 GCA_964450625.1 uncultured Senegalimassilia sp. | reverse complement strand
CATCGGTTGCAGCGCCTTCAGCAAAGCCACCAGCAGCATCAACAGCATTTTGCACGCGCGATCCTTCCACAAGCTCATAAAGCCCTGGCTTATTCACACTGCCCCCAATATGGACATACAATTTTGCTGGCTCGGTGCTTTCACTAGCTTGCTCACCTGCTGCATTAGCTTGCTGCTGGTTACTTGTGCTAACGCTAAACTGCGGTGCATTCATAGCCTGGACAAACTGAAAGCCTACAAATGCAAGCACAACAATAATAAGTGCTGCTAGACCAATTAAAATTGGCAGCTTCGTATTGCCCATGCCAAGTTTCGCACGAATTGAATCGCTGTAAGTTACAAAATCCATCTGCCACAGCCCCCTTCTCTCTTTTAATGTTAAAGGGAATTATGGCAGCTGCACCTTGCAGAAACTTTGCAAATTTCTTGCACTAACCTTGCGCATAACCTTCCAGACACATAAGCACAAATTTTTGCATTTCAGTTTCAAAATTTAAACTCACGCGCGCCACCCCAAGCTCTTTTATAGCTTGTTTAGCAAGCGGATTCATTGTGCAAAACCCTGAAAGGCCCACTTCATGGTAGTGAATTGTGTTTAGAAAAGATTGGAAATTGTTGGCAGAGACCCCAATTTTTGGAGCAACGTTTTCAGTTAAGACATCGACCCAGTTGTAGTATTCCCGCTTAAATTGCTTTAGGCGCTCAAGCGTAACATTGGTTTCAATAATAGAAATTAGAATGGAACCATAAATTGCCCAACCCCTGTTTTCATTGGCAACTGACGCCCATTTTATAGATGCTTCCTGCTTAGTGAACTTACTTTTACCCTCGAAAGCGCTAAGAAGTGCACTAAAATAGGCATCGCGCGCGTCCGCCGCAAGTTGCAAGAAGATTTCTTCTTTTGATGTTACATATTTATACAAGTTTGCACGCGACCACCCAAGCCCCTCACCTATGGTAGATAATGTAATTTCATGGTAGGGGTGATTTTTAAACAGTCGTGCTGCCACTTCCTTAATTTCTTCCATACGCTGGGCTTTTTGCTCATTCGAGCGCGCTCTTTGAAAATTGTTCACTTCAATGCTCCTCTAATGCTTTTCATAAAGAATTAATGCATCCCTTTCTGCTTAAGCATTTGCTCTCCTGAACTTAATGCAATTACTCCCACGCGGTTTCAACTTTAACTTTGCATTCTTTTTTGTAATAGGCAATGCCGTACTTAAGCACACGCTTAACGC
>CAYVDR010000327.1:0-1265 GCA_964450625.1 uncultured Senegalimassilia sp. | reverse complement strand
ATGAAGTATTTAAGTAGCACGCTAATTTTTGCAACTGTGAGGTTGTTTTTTAAAAATTATTTCAGCTATGTTACTATTCACGCCATGTAAAAACTTTTGAACCAAGGAGCAATTATCATGGTCGATAAAAAAGAAATTGAAGACGTGCTAGACCTTGTTCGTCCAAGCCTTCAGGCCGATGGCGGCGATGTAAAGTTTGTTGACGTTGATGAAGAGGGTGTTGTTACAGTGGAGCTTCAAGGCGCTTGCAAAGGCTGCCCAATGTCGCAAATGACACTTGCCAACGGTGTTGAGCGCATCCTAAAAGAGCGCATAAAAGGTGTAACGCGCGTTGTGCCTGCAGCTTCTAACTAGCCAAAGTTCAAAGAACAAACGAAGGGTGAATTAACATGGCTTGCTGGGAGAAGCGTGGGTGCTACAAAGATGAAGAAATGCTTTCACGTTGCCCACACAACACACCTGGCGAGCCATGCCCGCCCGATTGCCACTTCGCAGCGTGTGATCGCAAAACGCATGTTGTTTGCACGCAATATGACAAACTTTTAAACCCGAACATAAACTTTGAGGCGGCAACAAAAGAAATCTGCCGCTTCTGCGAGTTCTTTTTAGACAACGGTCCTTTAAAATAAGCCATGAATTTTTTCATGGCTTATTTTATTGGTGCACAAATTTTAGAAAGGAAACACCATGCCAAGAAAAGTTATTATGGATTGCGACCCAGGGCATGACGACGCCATGGCGCTTTTGCTTGCTTGTGGCAACCCTAACATTGAAATTTTGGGTGTTACCACCGTTGGCGGCAACCACACGCTTGAAAAGGTTACGTACAACGCACGCAGTGTACTTGAAGCGGCTGGTGCTACAAACATTCCAGTTTATGCTGGTTGCGAAAAACCAATTTTACGCACACAGGAAGTGGCAGACAGTATTCATGGTCAGACTGGCCTTGATGGCGTTGAGCTGCCGCAGCCAACCCGCCCACTTGAAACAAAGCATGCTGTAAATTACATTGTTGACACCATTATGAATTCGCAGCCAGGCACAATTACGCTTGTACCAACTGGGCCTTTAACTAACATCGCACTTGCAGCACGCCTGCAACCCGAAATTGTGTCTCGTGTTCGAGAAGTGGTGCTTATGGGTGGAGGTGTGCACGAGGGCAACTGGAGTGCCGTTGCAGAATTCAACATTAAAGTTGACCCCGAAGCTGCTGCCATTGTGTTTGGCGAAGCTTGGCCAATAACTATGATTGGCTTGGATGTTAC
>CAYVDR010000326.1:0-1272 GCA_964450625.1 uncultured Senegalimassilia sp. | reverse complement strand
TTCGCAGGTCAAGGTAGGTTTGCGTCAAAAAATTCCCACTGCCGCAAGCTGGGTCAAAAATTTTCAAGCTTGCAAGTTTGTTTTGCAGTTCTAACAACTTTGTTTTGCTATTGCCAGCTTTTAAGTAGTCTTTGTAAAGCCCCTCCAAAAACAAAGGGTTTGTGACTTTGTGAATGTTTTCAGGCGATGTGTAGTGCATGCCGCCCTCGCGCCTTGCGCTGCTTTGCAACATTGATTCAAATAACGACCCAAAAATTGTTGGGTTAATTTTCGACCAGTTGAAATCTTGCGCACAATCAAACAAAAGAATGTACCTTGCGTTAACACTAAAAAATGGTATATCAATTTCACCTTCAAACAACCCACCGTTTACATAGCGAAACGCTTTCAGTTCAGCTGGTATCAACTTATCTCGTTCGTTTTGCGGGGTGTTTAAAACCTCGAACAGTTTTAGAAGTGCTTCTCTGAACTCACCTGTTTCTTGGCCTGGTTTTTTGTTTTTCAAATATTCAAGAAATTGGTCTTTTTCAAACACGCCTATGTCTTCGGCAAACAAGCAAAATAAAAGCCGTATCAGCAGTTTTGTTAAATCCTGGCGCTTAAGTTCAAACAATTCGTATAATTTAAGCAGTTCATCACGAAGCTTGTGAAGCTTTTCAACAGCTTTGCCAGAAAGTTCTTCTTCCCTTTTAAGTTCCTGTTCAATTTCTTGCTTCAAAAACCTAAAAACCGAAAGTTGCTGCGGCAATTCCTCAAGCGTAACTTTAGTGTAGTCGCTAAAAAATAAGTCTCCTTGTTGTTCCAAGTCGTAAATTCTAAACTCATTGAAGTTGCATGTAATGATGTATCGAATTCTCTCACTTGGGGGCAAGTTCGCTTCATAACGCTTTGCCTGCATAACAGGGGTCAATTCCATGCCATCCGATTGCTGCTCCGCTTTATCAAGGTTTTTACCAAACGATTTTTGTTCAATAAGCGTTTTAGCACTTTTAAGGTAAACATCAATATATTTTTGTGTTGACTTGTTTTTTGATGGAGCGCCTTCAAAATTCATTTGCATTTGGCTTGCAGGCACATCGGGATTAACTTTATTGCCGTTAAAACGTCCATCAACATATACTGGTTTTTCGTATCTTGCAAAATCGTAATGGTCTTTAATTTCAATGACCTCGTAGAAAAACTCATTCCAAAACGTTTGCGTGTCTTGTTTTTCGTTGCCACGCCCATGCCAGTGTTTAACAAATTTTTTCGCGTTTACAATTGATGCCATTT
>CAYVDR010000325.1:0-1274 GCA_964450625.1 uncultured Senegalimassilia sp. | reverse complement strand
GTGTTCAAGTTGCCGCCAACTTCCCCGCTGTAGCCTAGGATGTAGTGCGTTGCAATGTCATAGATTATTTGCGTGGGCGCAATTCCAAACACTTGGTTTTCCAAAATGTGGGCAAGGCGGGCTTTGTCATCTGGAAAGTGATTGCGCATGGTTTCGTTGTTGTACAGGCGCTTTATAATTTCTGTAATGTATAAACCGCTTTTCATGTAAAGGTCGGCAAATGTGTGCTTTGGGTTGTCAAAGCAGCCTGGGTTTTCGGCTTCAAACATGTCAACCATTTGAACAACAACTGCCCTTGGCGTAAAAATTTGGTTTGTCTTTTGCGGTGGCACATAATCGAAAATGTCTTCTTCAACGCTTGGGTCAAAGTAGTTTGCAAGTTCCTTTCGAAGTTCAATAAATTCTGCCACAGCATCGTCAAACACAACTGGGTCAAAAAGGTTGCCATCAAAATGTTTAACTTCGCCGGTTTCTTCATTTGTGTAATCACCGCCATCGCGCAAAAAGCGAAACTCATCTGTTGTAATGCTTGTAACCTCATAAAACACTTCCGATGGCACAGTTGTGTCAAACACAGAAAGCGTTGTGTTTTCGCTGCCATAAGCCATTAAAAACGAAGGAATGGTGCGACTAAAGCCCCGCAAGTGGTCTTTTACAGTGTCTTCAATTGCTTTTTTGTTTTGCACACGTTTTGCAGTTTCAACTTCACAAACAATGGTTTCACTGGCGCCACGCACCATATCTTGCGTTGATTCTTGCAAGTTCTTAACAAGTTTTTCCGTTTGGGTTTTAATGCGCTCATCTGCAGCTTTGTTAATTTCATTTGCTTGTTGTTGAGTGTTTGCTTCTTCTAATTTTTCGTTGCGTTCCTTCTCAATTATGTTGCGCTCAATTTTAAACGTTGAAACTTCACGGTTAATTTTCATGTCAACATCGGCTTTAATTTTGCGCTCGATGGTTTTTTGCGCAGATGCTGGCAAATCTTGCGTGTCGTAATAGCTTTTTGCTGTGTCCATTAGCGTCGATGTAACTTTTGTGCCAAATTCGTTTGCAAGGCGCTCTGTTATTTTGTCCTCTTCGCTTTGCTTATTTGCATGCGCATCAACTGTTTGTTCAATATCGCTCATGAAACCACGGCGCACCACTTCCGTTGCACGAATTTTGCGAGGGATTGAAAGCACACGCTCGGCATCTAGCTCAACCATCTCACCTGCATCGTCTTCGCCAATTACAGGAAAGAAATTAAGCAGCTTGCGAATGTTTGCTTTGCGTGC
>CAYVDR010000324.1:0-1279 GCA_964450625.1 uncultured Senegalimassilia sp. | reverse complement strand
CCCATGGAATTGCACAGCGACAAAATTTCACTCGCATAATTCGCAAGCTCATAAATACTTGCAGGGGGCTCAAAACGTGCCGACTTCTTAAGCGCACGAGTCACAGGCGCACGCAGTGCCTTTACAGCTTTAAGCGCAATTTTGCTGCCCAGCGCACTTTTGGAAGAGCGCCCAAGAGGCTCACGCTGAAAAATGCCGCCAGCTGTGCCAAACAAGAAGAACTCAATGAGCCCAGGCACAACAGCTTCGCAACCCTCACGCTCAATAACATCAACAATTTGGTTGTTTGCTGTTGGGTGGAACTTCACTAAAATTTCGCCAACAACACCAATGCGCGGCTTCGTGCCTTCGCCTGCGAGCGGCAGGCTGTCAAAGTCCTCAACAATTTGGCGCACGGTGTGCCTGAACACGCTGGTCTTAACGCCACTTTCAAGCTGCTTTTTGCACTCGTTCATCCAGTAGTCAAACAGCGCATTTGCACTGCCAGCTTCCACTTCATAGGGGCGCGTGCGGTACAAGCACATCATTAGCAAGTCGCCATATTGCAAAGCCGACACCGCCTGAAACAGCATTGCAGGTGTTATTGCAAACCCTGGGTTAACCTCGCCTAAGTCCTTGAAGCTTAGTGCAATGACAGGGATGTGCGCAAGCCCTGCTTCCTTCAGCGCCTTGCGAATTAACGAGATGTAGTTTGTTGCACGGCAGCCGCCACCAGTTTGCGTAATTAGCACCGCAAGCTTGTTTGTGTCGTACTTGCCAGAAAGCACAGCTTCCATTATTTGCCCCGTAACCAAAATGGATGGGTAGCAAATGTCGTTGTTAACGTACTTTAGCCCAACGTCCACTGCCCCTGCGTCCACGCTTGGCAAAAGATCCACGTTGTAGCCAAAGCGCTTGAAAATTGGCACCAAAAGCTCAAAGTGGTATGGCGCCATTTGCGGGGCTAAAATTGTGTAGCCTGCATCTTTCATTTCTTGCGTAAACTGCACACGCTCAAATTCAGTTGAAGCGCTTTCACGCTGCTTGAAGCCCTGCTGCACCGCTGGCGTTGCCTTAGATGTAAACGACGCTGGCGGGCGTGTGGCACACGTTAAGTCGCTAGCATCAAGTGCACATGCACTACACGAAGCAACAGCATTGGCGTCAGCAGCCTGCGTTTCTTGCTGCTGCTGTTCCTGTTGTTCTGCCTGCTCGTCCGCTTGGTTTTTCAAAGCAGCCAACAAGCTGCGCACGCGAATGCGTGCAGAACCCAAGTTTGACACCTCGTCAATTTTTAGCA
>CAYVDR010000323.1:0-1301 GCA_964450625.1 uncultured Senegalimassilia sp. | reverse complement strand
GGTCTTGGGTTGAGGTTGACCTTAGCGCCATAAGACACAATGCCATGGCTGTAAAAAAACTTATAGGACCAGGCAAACGGCTTATGGCAGTTGTTAAGGCTAACGCTTATGGTCACGGCAGCGTGCGTGTTGCCAAAACAGCGCTAAATTCTGGTGCAGACTATTTAGGTGTTGCCACAATAGATGAAGGCATTGAGCTGCGTCGTGGGCTTGTTAATGCGCCAATTTTGTTGCTGTCGCAGCCGCCTATTGAAGCGGTGGAACTTTTGGTGGCATACAAAATTATGCCAAGTGTGTACACAGCTGAATTTGCTATTGCATATGGTGAAGCAGCAGATGCTCATGGGCAAAAAGCGCCGTTTCACCTGGCAGTGAACACGGGCATGAACCGCATCGGTGTGCATTACAGCGAGGTTGTGCCGTTCTTGCAGCAAGTTGCATTTCATCGTGCGCTTGAGCTTGTGGGCACATTTACTCACTTTGCCACAGCGGATTGCCATGAAGAACTTGATTTTCAAATTCAAGCGGGCCGCTTTAGTGAAGCCATTGATAATATTCGCTCAGTGGGCATTAGCCCAGGTATCGTACATGCGGCAAACACCGCTGCAGCAATACGCTACCCAAATGTGGTGTTTGACATGGTGCGCTTAGGCATTGGGCTTTACGGCTACTACCCCTGCCATGAATGCGCAAACATTGTTGACTTGCGCCCTGCCATGAGCGTGCATGCGCGTATAACTGACATGCGCCTAGTGCCAATGAGCGAGGGTGTAAGTTATGGGCTTAACTATAGAAGCCCTGGTAGCGTTAAAATTTGTACAATCCCTGTTGGGTATGCCGATGGCCTTAGCCGCGCGCTTTCGGGCAGGGTTGATTTTATTGTGGACGGTGTTTTGTGCAAGCAAGTTGGTAATATTTGCATGGATCAGTGCATGTTTGAAGTTGACTTGCGCTCTTATGCAAGCCGCCGCAAAATTGACCCTCAGGTAGGCGATGAAGTTATTTTAGTTGGCAACAGCGGCAACGCTAGCTCCACTGTTGAAGATTTATGCAGCGTGCTGCATACAATCCCTTATGAAGTGTGCACAGGCTTTTCGCAAAGGATGCCAATAGTTTATGTTTAACCTGCACTGCGCGCTTCCTGTAAAGTGCGTTTTTAAGCCGTTCGTTACAGCTAATATCTTTAATTCTGCTGCATTTGCAAACATACAAGCAATAAGTTAGCAGCACTTGTTATACTCATGAGCAACGTTTTATCTAAGAACTAGGAGGCATTTATGCGCAACATTCACTGTTTAAAC
>CAYVDR010000322.1:0-1309 GCA_964450625.1 uncultured Senegalimassilia sp. | reverse complement strand
CGTCACTACGCACACGTTGACTGCCCAGGGCATGCCGACTACGTAAAGAACATGATTACAGGCGCTGCACAAATGGACGGCGCAATTCTTGTTATTGCTGCAACAGACGGTCCTATGGCTCAAACTCGCGAGCACATCCTGCTTGCTCGTCAGGTTGGCGTTCCATACATCGTTGTATTCCTTAACAAGTGCGATATGGTCGATGACGAAGAGCTTATTGAACTTGTTGAAATGGAAACTCGTGAACTTCTAAGCGAATACGAATTCCCAGGAGACGACATTCCAATCATCAAAGGCTCTGCTCTTAAAGCTTTGGAAGGCGACGCTGAATGGCAAGCTAAAATTTGGGAGCTCATGGATGCTGTTGACGACTACATCCCAACTCCAGAGCGTGACGTTGACAAGCCATTCCTAATGGCTGTTGAAGATACCATGACAATCACTGGTCGTGGCACAGTTGCAACAGGGCGTGTTGAGCGTGGTGTTTTGCATGTAAATGACCCACTAGATATCATTGGCATCAAAGAGTCACAAGACACCGTTTGCACAGGTATCGAAATGTTCCGCAAACTTCTTGACGAAGCTCAAGCTGGCGACAACATTGGTTGCTTGCTTCGTGGCATCAAGCGCGAAGACATTGAGCGTGGTCAGGTTCTTTGCAAACCAGGCACTGTTACACCACATCAAGAATTTGAAGGTCAGGTTTACATCCTTACAAAAGACGAGGGTGGTCGCCACACTCCATTCTTCGATGGTTACCGTCCACAGTTCTATTTCCGCACAACAGACATCACAGGTGTTGCTCATCTACCAAAAGACACTGAAATGGTTATGCCTGGTGACAACGTTACTATCACAGCAGAACTTATCCACCCAGTGGCTATGGAAGAGGGTTTGCGCTTCGCAATTCGCGAAGGTGGTCGCACAGTTGGTTCTGGTCGCGTAACTAAGATTATTAAATAGTCTTTAAGCTAATTCAAAAGGGTAGAAGGCTTTGCCCTTAAATGTTCAGGGCAGCCTTCTTCTCTTTTTCATGTGTATGCACATCTTGCTTTTAAACTGTACATAAAGGAGAGTTCATGCGAACAATGGTTACCTTGGCTTGCACTAGTTGCAAACGTCGCAACTACACAACCAAGAAAAACAAGCAGAACACCCCTGACCGCATGGAGTTGAAAAAGTATTGTAAATGGTGCAAAACGCACACGTTGCATAAGGAAACTCGTTAGGTCAAGGTGGTTTTAAAAAGGCATACGCCAGTAGTTCAATTGGTAGAGCGTCGGTCTCCAAAACCGAAAGTTGAGGGTTC
>CAYVDR010000321.1:0-1314 GCA_964450625.1 uncultured Senegalimassilia sp. | reverse complement strand
ATTTAAGGTAGTGTAAAAAATGCTTGCTGGCTAACAGGCTTGCCAGTCAATGGCAGCCCTTGCTGTGCTTTGCATTTGTGCAACGTACTTGTCGAATTCTTCTTTTGAAACTTCAGTCTTGTTCTTTTGATAATCCAAGTAATATTTTCCATCTTCGTAACTTGCAGAATAAAGATAAGTTGCGCAAGGAGCATCTTTTCGTGAACTGCTGCTACTAGAGCCATCCTGCCCTGTTTTTACGGCTTCGATGGTGCTTTTGTAAGCCGCATGTGCTTCTTCGTTTGTTTTGGTTGCATTGTTTGCATCTGATTGTGTTGCTTGTGATTCGTTTTGGGTCTGTGAGCTTTGGGCTTTTAGCTCAGCCATTGTTTTCTGGTAATCAATAATGCCCTCTTCGTTCCACCAGAATTGACCATTGAATGAAGGTTGAAGGCGGGAAATATAGCCGCCATAATAAGTGTCTGTTAGCTCGATTAACTTGGCTGAAGGCTCTTTGTTAACAAAACCACCTGTTGCAGTGCCAGGCAAATTTATGAACGACAGCGCGGTTTTGCCTTTAATGCCAAGAACTGTTTTATACGTAATGTTTGTGGTACCAGCTTTTAAACCAGATGTATCTGAATCAGGCACTGTTGTGTTTACAGAAGAAAGCAAGCCATTTGTATATGTAAATTCTTGTGAGGCACCTGTGTTGTAAGTTGCTTTTTTAAGTTGGCCGTCTGTGTATGAATAATCTATCGAATAACGAAGCGAAGTTTTTCCGTTATCCAAAATCCATGAGCCTTCTTCAGCAGCAATATTGGAAACTGTTTCCGAAACAAGCAGCTCTCCGTTCCATGTATAGTCATGCTTGTTGTATACATGACCGTTTCCGCCATATTCAATAAACGTAACCACTTTACCACTGTTATCTTTAGTCCACACCTTATAAGGCATTGCCGTATTGCTTGAGCTAGCATTCATATTCATGGTTGTTGTTAAACCTGAAGTGCTTAAGGTGTATTCTTGTTTTGAATTTGAATAGTCAGCCTGAACGCTTTCGTACTCACTACTGTTTTTGTATGTGCATGTATACTTGTTAGTGTAACTGCTCATTGTAGAAGTTTCTGCTGCTAAAAGGTTGTTTTCCCAGTTAAAAGTTGTTGTAGTGTCAGACCTAGCACTTTGGCTTTTCTCAATGGAGTTAGTTAGCAAGCCATCACTTCCGTAGGAAAAATTGTAGGTGGAATAGGGCACAGAAAGTGAATTCACTTTTGTAGCGCTTTCAACGTCTTGTGAATAGGTGCCAGAAGGCGTTTCAACTTTTGTTGGAAC
>CAYVDR010000320.1:0-1316 GCA_964450625.1 uncultured Senegalimassilia sp. | reverse complement strand
CCGTATTCGCCTTTTAAGCGCGCCTCAAGCACATCAAGCTGCAGCACGCCAACAACACCAGCAATAACGCTTTCCATACCTGCGCCAATGTCGCGAAAAATTTGCACAGCACCCTCTTGCGCAAGCTCTTGCATGCCTTTTACAAACTGCTTACGTTTTAGCGTGTTCACTTGCGTGATGCGTGCAAAATGCTCGGGCGAAAACGTTGGGATTGGGGCAAAGCGCACCTTGTGCTTTTCTTCGCAAACAGTGTCGCCAATTGCAAAAATGCCAGGGTCAAACAACCCCACGATGTCACCAGCATAAGCGCTGTCAACTATTGCACGGTCGTCTGCCATAAGCGACGTGCCGCAAGCAAGTTTAAGTTTGCTTTTTCCCTGCACATGCCACGCATTCATGCCGCGCTCAAACTTGCCCGACGCAACGCGCACAAAAGCCACGCGGTCGCGGTGGTGCTTGTCCATGTTGGCTTGAATTTTAAACACAAACCCCGAGAAGTGTTCGCTAGAGGGATCAACTTGCCCACCACCTTGTTCATCAAGCGTATTCTTATACGGCAAGGGTTCTGGAGCCATGTTTAAAAACTCGTTCAAAAATGGCTCAACACCAAAATTGGTTAACGCAGACCCAAAGAAAACAGGAGAAAGTTTGCCGCATGCAACCTCATTTAAATCCAGCACATCGCCCGCACCATCAAGAAGCTCTATGTCATCCATAAGCGTTTTGTGAGCCTGCGCGCCTATAAGCTCATCTAGCTTAGAATCACCCAGTTCCGCTTCAATTTCATCAACCTTTTTAGTGCTGTTGCCGCGACCTTCGCCATCAAATGCAATCACGTGGCGACTTTTGCGGTCAAACACACCGCGGAAGTTAACGCCACTGCCGCAAGGCCAGTTCATGGGGTACGTGCCAATTCCAAGCACGTTTTCAATTTCTTCCGTAAGCTCAAATGGGTCGCGCGCTTCGCGGTCTAGCTTGTTAATAAATGTGAAAATTGGGATGCTTCTGAGCGTGCAAGCTTTAAACAGCTTAATGGTTTGTGCTTCAACGCCTTTAGCACCGTCAATAACCATAACAGCAGCATCTGCAGCCATTAGCGTGCGGTAAGTGTCTTCCGAAAAATCTTGGTGGCCTGGTGTGTCTAAAATGTTTACACACTTGCCAGCGTATTCAAATTGCAAAACAGAAGATGTTACAGAAATGCCTCGCTGCTTTTCAATTTCCATCCAATCAGAAACCGCATGCTTGGCACTAGCCTTGCCCTTAACAGCACCGGCAGTTTGTATAGTGCCTGAATAGAGAAGCAATTTCTCCGT
>CAYVDR010000319.1:0-1333 GCA_964450625.1 uncultured Senegalimassilia sp. | reverse complement strand
ATAAAAACATTGTGCCACTTTGGGCATTTGGGCTAATGTATTAGATTTATTGCTTTTTTGGGCAGTTATCGTGGTCACTTTTTTAAAAATTGCGAAAATGCATACGATAACTAGCCAAATAAGCAAGTTGAAGGTTTCTATGCTACAAGCAAAATTGCTTTTCAGCCTCCATGAAGTCAGCTAGGTTTAAATGCGCTATTCCGTTACGCTTCTGCAAAAAACTGTCCATTGTTAGCACAAATTTCGGATAGTTATCTTTTATTTTTTCAAGAACACGGTATTCCCTATTCTCAACTTTCTTGCTTCCCAAAATTGAATAGCAAACTTGAATATAAGCGTATTCACAGTTATTGTTTCTTACAATGAAATCGCATTCCAAATTTGCATAGCGTCCAACACTTATTGAATAGCCCAAATGAAGTGCGTAAACGTATGTAATGTTCTCAAGCGAAGGACCAAAATTAAGCGAGTTGTTTGTATTTAGCGCAAAGTAAAAGCTCAAATCAGACAGATAGTATTTAGTGCTAGCACCTATGCTTTTTTTAGACTTCATGTCAAATGCATTGCAAGAATAAACAATTTTTGCGTCACACAGTGCTTTAATATACCTTGAAACAGTTGCTGTAGAAATTTTTATTCCTGACTTGTTCATGGCTTCTGTAATAGAGCGAACAGACATGGGCGACGAATAATTGTTTACAATGAACATCATTAGTTTTCTAAAATTGTCACGGTTTTTAACCTTAACCCGACTGTAAACATCCTTTTCTATTATTTCATTGACAAGCGCATTTACATACGTCCTTTTATCGTTAGCGCTTTCAATAAAAACAGTGCGAGGAAAACCGCCTTCAATAATATACCTGTTCATGGCTTCATTATTGCTAGCAGGTAGTTCCATGGAATAAAAAGCGTGCATCTGAAGCCATTCATTAAATGTAAGCGGGAAACAATCGAATGCAATATACCTGCCTGTTAGCTTTGTCATAAGTTCACCAGACAGCAAATAAGAATTTGACCCAGTTATAAAAATGCTGTATTCACCGCCTGAACGAAAGCCATTTAGCACTTCTTCAAAGTTATTAACATTTTGGACTTCATCAATGAACAAGTACTTTAAGCCTGTTGCGGTTGCTTTTGATTGAACTAGTTCTTCAAGGCTGTCTGCTGTTTTGATTTTCCTATACTTCGTTTCTTCAAGGTTAATGTAAATGATTGCATTTCCACTTACACCACTTTGAATGATTTCCTCCTTTATAATTTGCATCAAGGAAGATTTACCGCAGCGTCTAACACCTGTGATAACCTTTATTAGGTCAGCATCGTGATAAAA
>CAYVDR010000318.1:0-1344 GCA_964450625.1 uncultured Senegalimassilia sp. | reverse complement strand
CAATGGAGCCTGTGGAGCCTAAAATTACAATGCGCTTCATGTGTTTCACCTTTCGTGGTTAGATCTGTTTAAAGAGCTTTTTCTACAAACCCTATATTTAGTATTCCACACCCTTGGCTTTCATATATTGAAAGAATTCATCACAGTTATGCACAGGGATTGTGGACTTTGTAAAGTCCTTTTTATTTCTAGTAATGATTGCATCAGTTGATAAATAAACTGCAACTTCATGAACGCATGCGTCCTCTAAATCAAGCCAGGACGAATCCAAAACATTTAAGAAACACTCCTCGTTAAGACCACAAAAACGAATAAATGTCTTCAGTTTTTGCATTTTCTGTTTCACCTGATTAGCATTGCGTTTCTTGCCATCCCCTAAAACATAAAAAATATCGTTTGCTTGAGTTGTTGAGACCCATAATTCAAGATCGCCAGTCACGCCAAGCAGCATCAATTTTTCAGCACTCTTATAAAAAGGTTTTCTCTTTGCAAGAAAATCAATGATGATATTTGAATCTACAAGCAGTTTCATCTTGCGCATATTATTTGCCCTAAGTGTCATTTAAGCCATGCCCCCTGAGCGCATTCTTTCACTTCTTATGTCCTCATCAGACATTGTTGCAAATTTAGAATTTTCAATTTGAATGCTTTGCAGGAACTCTTTTGCATCTGTAATCTCGTGGTCTGACATGGTAGATATACCAGTTGTTTCATTTTTCCAAGGCAAGGCTTTTTCTTTAATAATAAAGTCATACAATTCGTTTATAACAGCAGAAGGCGTTCTGCCATTTTTTTTAAGAATAGCATTACCCCTTATTTTTTTTGTTGCATCCATTCTTGCTGTAACCACAGATGAACTCATTTCAATTACCTCATTTCATATGTATTACGTATTACAGTATAGGCAGAATACGCTTATTTGTAAAGAATTTTTTGCGTTTAATGACATCTCCGTTAATTTGGCAAAGTTAGGTACTACAAACCTTGTGTTACAATAGCCAAAAATTTGAAGGGGGCAAAATGCTTAACAAAATTGTTGAAACTGGTGAAACTTCTTTTTTGAACGGGGTCAATTCAACTTCATCAGCAAAGAAAACAGCAATGCTTAAACGTGCGCTGACCTTTGTTGATTCGCTCCCAACTGAACAACACACAATGTTTGACAGCATGTCTAAAGCAGAAATCAAATTTCATAGAGAAAGCAGAAAGGTTTAGAAACATGCAACTCAGCGGACTGGAAAACTATCAACTTCATTAAAGATGAATTGGGCAAGACTAACTAGCTTAAGAATTTATGGCTGAAACATTGCAAACATACATGCTGTCAAACAAAAAAGTGCCAGA
>CAYVDR010000317.1:0-1344 GCA_964450625.1 uncultured Senegalimassilia sp. | reverse complement strand
CGTCGATTAACACAACAGTTTTTTTGCCGTGATGCTTTTCAAGAAGGGTGCAAAGCGTTTTGATGCTACCTCTAATTTCTTGTACTGTTGCTGTCTGGCTGATCAAGCGCCCTAGCAATTCTTTTTCATCAGGGTCAAGTGCATCACTTGTTGTTAAAAACTTCAGACGTTTAGCTTCGTCACGAATGAGTGCACAAAATTGCGCGTATGCAGTATCAAAATCCTGCCCCTCCACTTCTTTTAGTGTTAACGCAACCACTGGATACTTCCCCATATGCTGCTCGCACAAATCCTTGCGCTGCATAATTGCAAGCCCGTCGAACAGGCTTGGGCTGCTGCCAATTTCAAAGAAGTGCTTAAGCATGCTCATGTTAAGCGACTTACCAAAGCGGCGTGGGCGGGTGAACAGAGTAACCTCAGCGCGGTTTTCAAACAGTTGTTCAATTAAGCCTGTTTTATCAACGTAGTAAAAGTTATCGCTGCGAACTTTCTCAAAATCATCAAAGCCAACAGGCAGCATTTTTTGTTCCTTAAATTTTGGTTTTTTGGACGATTGCGATTTTTCTGCGCATGTCATGATAAATTCCTTTCTGCTTAAGCAGCTACTTTAATGAAATTAACACCGCAATTACTCCCACGCGGTTTCAACTTTTACTTTGCATTCTTTTTTGTAATAGGCAATGCCGTACTTAAGCACGCGTTTAACACGAAATTCGCGTAAGTCTTTTGTGTAGTCGTTTTCATCTATTTGTTTTAGTGCTTGCTCGCATTTTGCATCTAAGTCGTCATAACCTTTTGCATACTTAAGCTCCACTACAGCACCAAACTTGCGCTTGTTGCCTTGTATCATTATGTCGTGTCTTCCGCGTCCCGATTCGCGGTTAGAAGCTGTAGCCCACGAGTTGGAAAGCTTTAGCAGCAAGTACGTTATTCCGTGGTAGAAGCTTTCGCTTGCATCATAAAAGCTTACTGTTGTAAGCAAGCGGTCGTTTAGAATGTCTTCAACTGTTTGTGCGTCACCTTGTTCAAATGCGCTGTAGAACTTTTCAAGTGATGTTCTGTCTACTTTTGATTCTTTGTAGACGCGCTGTCTAAACCAGCCTAAAACTTGAGATTTATAAATTTGACGCACCTCTAGGTTTGGGATTTTAAGTGTGTATGTAGCACCGTCTTCATCGTAAGCAGGCTCTTTTGCATTGGTCAAGTAGCCTGTCATGTAAAGCAAGCTCCAAAGGTTGTCAATGTCGTCGTCAATGTCACGATACGTAATGTTTACGTTTAGTCTTTTTGTTATTGTTTCGCCTTCAATTAAACGCTCAATGTCGCTTTGTAAAAATGCATCGT
>CAYVDR010000316.1:0-1353 GCA_964450625.1 uncultured Senegalimassilia sp. | reverse complement strand
AACCTTGCACAAAATGGCAATTTTCGCTATATTGTGCAAGGTGGAGGTGCACAAAATGCTTTTAAAACGCGAAACATATCTGGAACAAATTCGCCCCTATTACGAATCTGACATCATTAAAGTTATTGCTGGTGCTAGAAGGGCTGGTAAATCGGTACTTTTAGAAACAATTAGAGATGAGCTAATTGAAAACGGCATTAGCAAGGACAAAATCATTTACATAAACCTAGAAGACATCGATTTCGATTACATTGTTGATGCCAACGATTTAAACAGCGAGGTAAAAGCAAGAATTAACCATGGCGGCAAGCACTACATATTTCTAGATGAGGTGCAAAACGTTAACAACTTCGAGCGAGCACTAGCTTCCTTTAGGGCAACGCTTAACGTTTCGCTGTTTGTAACAGGCAGCAACTCAAGGCTTTTATCAGGCGAGCTTGCAACAGTCCTTACAGGCAGAACTGTGGAATTTGAAGTTTTGCCTTTTTCGTTTTTCGAAATGAAGCAATACTTTGACCTGAACAAAATGGAATGGAACGACGAGCTGTTCTATAATTACTTAAAGTGGGGCGGCTTCCCGCTGCGCTTTGACTACAAAGACGATGAAGCAATACTGCGCTACCTTTCTAATTTGTACAAAGGCATTGTAAACAGAGACATACTCAAAAACAGTAAAAGCGCTGATAAAAAGGCATTTATGGACATCTCACTTTACATTCTGGCAAATGCGGGCAAGGAATTTTCAGTTGATAATGTTGTGGCTGCTTACAAAAAAAGTGGCAAGGAAATTTCAAAGCGAACAATATACAACTACCTTGAGAAAATGAAGCGAGCTTTTTTAATTCACGGTGTGGGACGTTACAAAATAACTGGGAAGGCGGCGCTTTCAAACAGGGAAAAATATTATGCTGTTGATATGGGCTTTAGAACCATTAACACAAATACAATTAATTACGAGGACACTTTTTTTCTGGAAAACGTTGTTTACAATGAACTTTTAACAAGGGGCTACAACGTGTTTGCTGGGAAAACCCATAAGGGTGAAGTTGACTTTGTGGCAATTAAAAATTGCAAGAAGTGTTTTATACAGGTAGCATATTTGCTTGCTTCAGAAGCAACAATTCAAAGGGAATTTGGTGCTTACAGCAAAATCACAGACGCATCACCAAAATACGTGATGTCGCTTGACAAAGTTGACATGGGTCACAACGGAATTGTGCACATGAACATCGTTGACTTCTTGTTGAGAAGAAAAGACTTAATACTTACGTGAATTAATGTTTCACCTCACCACCCATTTTTTGCTATGTTTGCGAAAGCGAGCTTGCTTTTGTGCTTAGTTATGTAGAATGC
>CAYVDR010000315.1:0-1357 GCA_964450625.1 uncultured Senegalimassilia sp. | reverse complement strand
TTTTTATAGGGGAATGTGCACGAGTGCAGCTTTTTATATAAAATAATTCGCAAACGTCCAGTTGACAGTAAATAAAATGCACTTAAGTGCACCACCAAATCAATGAACAAAGGGGACCATTTGAAACTATTTTCGAATTACGAAGCAGTAAAATTTGAACAGGAAAATTTAATTCTTATTACATCTAGCGACTACTTAAAATTTTTCTACGACATTGAAGCCAAACAATGGCACCAAGAAAAAAAGCCAAACGAAACGCACATAACCACAAAAAATTATCCAAGTGTTTCTAAAGAAGAACTTGTAAAAGCAACAGAAGGCAAATTGCCCACATGTGAAAGCGACTTCTTAAATTTGTGTGACATAAGCGAGCTGCATGTTCACGACATGCTTCAGTTGCTAAATACGCTTTACCCAGGCTATATGCAAGATGCAGAAATTTTGTACGCAGTTTTTGACACTCTGAAAGCAACCCCTGCTAAATGTAAAGCGTACGAAAAAATTTGCCAGCAGCTTGACCAAGCAACTAACAACAATACAAGCAATGCTGAACTTCTGAAACAAATAAAAGCACTAAGCCTTAACTTGCTTGGCAGAAACATTTTTAGCGATGAAATTAAGATAATTAACGGCAAAGGTTATGAGTTGAGCTACTTCATTAAGCCTGTAAGAATCTTAGATTACGATGACACAAACAACCCGAACAATTTGGCTGAAATGGAAAGCCTTGAAATTTCAATTGAATACGATGACGCTGCGCAATTTCTGCAGCCATTCCTTGAAAAACACTTTGATGAAAACCTTCAAGCAAACAAAAGAAGGGTCGATTTTCGCTGTCTTCCTGGTTATTTAACTTCAAAGTCGTGCAACGAAACAATTGAAGAAGCGAAAAGAAAATATACGAAAGGTCTAGAGGAATTTGTGTCAAACAATTTTTACACTTTCGAAGCGGTGTTAAAAATGCTGTCGGACATTCGCGACACAATTCGCGCTTTGCAACAAAGCATCGAAACAGATTACACCCGCAAGCTAAAAGAAAAAAGGGGCATGCTTACAGCGAAACTAACAGGCGCCGCGATTATGACACAAGAAGAAATTGACGAATACAATGCAAGCAGACCAACCGTTGATAACACCGCACCTGAATTAATAGTCAATTTTTACGAGCGTTTTATTTACCGCATGGAATACATGATGCAAGTTGGCAGTGAAAATGGCTGTGACTTAATTTCTATTATGGGGTTATAAGCACACCACACGCAATCAACCCATTGCTAAGCAAAAAACGCCACAACATAATGAGACCCCCAATCGCTAGATTTCTAGTCTAACTTTTGGGGGTCGGCACACTAGTGTT
>CAYVDR010000314.1:0-1358 GCA_964450625.1 uncultured Senegalimassilia sp. | reverse complement strand
CTTGGCAACATTTGGCGCTTCCCCTACATTACAGGGCAATACGGTGGTGCGGCGTTTGTGCTGCTAATTGTTTTGTTTTTAGTTGTGCTTGGCTTGCCTGTGCTTGTTATGGAATTTGCTGTTGGTCGCGCCAGTTACAAATCGGTGGCACGCAGTTTCGATGTGCTAGAACCTGCTAAAACTAAATGGCATTACTTCAAATGGTGGGGCATTGTTGGCAACTACTTGCTTATGATGTTTTACACAAGCGTTTGCGGCTGGATTGTTGCATACCTGTTCAAAATGGCATTTGGAACGTTTTCAGCAGAAAATGTTGACATTGAAGGTGTGTTTAGTGCCATGATTTCAAACCCACTTGAAATGACTGGCTGGATGCTGCTTGTAACGGCGCTTGGTTTTGGCATTTGTGCCCTAGGCGTGCAAAAGGGCATAGAGCGCATAACAAAAGTTATGATGGCAGCGTTGTTTGTGCTAATGGCAGCGTTGTGCATTAACTGCTGTTTGCTGCAAGGGGCAGGCGAAGGTATTTCGTTTTACCTGCTCCCCAACTTTGACAACCTGTTCAACAATCCAAATGCAAGCTTTGCCGAAATTGTCTATGCTGCGCTAAGTCAAGCATTCTTCATGCTGTCCATTGGCATTGGGTCAATGTCCATTTTTGGCAGCTACTTCACAAAGGAGCACAAGCTAACTGGCGAGGCGCTAAAAATTGCAGGGCTTGACACTTTGGTGGCAATCATGGCAGGGCTTATTATCTTCCCTGCTTGTTTTGCATTTGGCATCAACCCCGACAGCGGTGCTAACCTGGTGTTTCTAACGTTGCCTGCAGTGTTTCAACAAATGCCATTCGGTCAATTCTGGGGCACGCTATTTTTCTTATGCATGGCGTTTGCAGCACTTTCAACTGTAATTGCAGTGTTTGAAAACATTCTGCGCTTTTCAATGGACCAGTGGAATATCAGCCGTGCGCGCTCCATTGCAATTAATGCACCAATTTTAGTGGTGCTCTCAATGCCGTGTGTGCTGGGCTTTTCTGTGTGGTCGGGCGTTCAAATTCCAGGCATCGGCGACATTCAATCAATTGAGGACTTTTTTGTGTCGGGCACAATTCTTGTTATTGGCAGCCTTGTTTTCGTTTTATTCTGCACACGCAAATGTGGCTGGGGCTGGAAGAATTTCATCAAGGAAACAAATACGGGGCGGGGCATGAATTTCCCTCACATAATGTATGCATGGTCACGTTATGTTGTGCCCGTGTTAATTATTGTTATATTCATTGCTGGCTGGGTGCCAAAAATTATGTATTGGGTTGGTGCTTAAAAGCAACCGTGAGCAAAAATTGCAGCTGCATACCATGC
>CAYVDR010000313.1:0-1359 GCA_964450625.1 uncultured Senegalimassilia sp. | reverse complement strand
TGCCATTGACTGGCAAGCCTGTTAGCCAGCAAGCATTTTTTACACTACCTTAAATTAGTGTTAACATGTGCAAGCTGCTCTAAGCGGTGCGACAAGTAATTAGTATTCCTTTTAAGGGTTAGGTTAAATTTATGACACGTATTTTAATTAGCATTTGCTCCTCTTTGGGTTTTAGGTTTTCAAAGCTCTCCCTTGCAGGCGTTTTCGCAACAGCCATTGCACTCGCCATCGCATTTGCATGCGCACTGTCGCTTGCAAGCACACATACAGCACATGCTGCCACAACCGAGGTTGACCCAACAGGTGTGCAACCTAAAATCACACGCTTGGCAGGCCAAGACGCTGCAGAAACGTCCCTTGACATAGTAAAGCAAACGTATTCGGGCGAAACTACAACAAGCAGCTGGGTTATTATTGCCCGTGACGACGACTTTGCAGATGCAATGTCTGCCACAGGCCTTGCAGGCGCACTTGGCGCCCCAATAATTTTGGCTAACAGGGAAAGCGGCTTAACAGATGCAGCGCTAGAAGAAATTGAAGCACTAGGTGCAAAGAATGCCTACATCATTGGTGGCGCAGGTGCCATTCCAGCAGACATTGAAAGCCAACTTAAAACCACTGGCATTGACACAAAAGAAAGCTCAGAAGAAGGCATTCGCATTTATGGGCAATCCTACTATGAAACATCCGTTGCCTGTGCTGCAAAAATTAAAGAAACAAACGAAGCTGCGGTTAAAGCAGGAATGGCAACAAGCACGCCAAACGATGCTATAGTTGCCATGGGCATAAACTTTCAAGATGCGCTTTCGATAAGCTCCTTTGCCTACAAATATAAACTGCCCATTTTCCTTGAAACTGATGGAGGCGGCTCAAGTGATGCGGCTGCTCGTGTGCTAACAGAAGATGCAATTGCGGCAATTAAAGCCACCATTGGCACAACGGGCACAATTTATGTGCCAGGTGGCCCAGGTGCTCTTACAACTGCAAGTGTTGAAGGCTTTTTTGGTGCTGAGAAAGTCATTCGCATCTATGGCGAAGACGGCTTTGAAACATCAAACGAAATTGCAAAGTGGATGGTTGAAAACGGTAAGCTTACAGCCGAGACTTGCGTTATTGCAAACGGCGAGCTTGCACCACGTGGCACGGACGCATTGTCTGGCAGCGCACTTGCAGGCCAAGCTGGCGGTGTTGTACTGCTTACTAACACAAACGCAAGTGTTGGCACGGTTGATAAAACAACGCTAAACGGCTTTCTAAACTTCAACTCAAAGGCTGTTAAAAATGCCTTTGTTGCAGGCGGGGAATACGTTATGCCGCAAAGGGTAATAGACAAAGTAAAAGGCATTTTGTGGAAGTACA
>CAYVDR010000312.1:0-1365 GCA_964450625.1 uncultured Senegalimassilia sp. | reverse complement strand
TTTTACATGTGCTACAATGTAGAAAAAGTCAAGAAAGAGAAAAAGGCTAATAGCATGACTTCAGAACAAGTTGAACGTTTCATTCGAATGCAAGCAGAGGAAGGCAAAACACCACTCGAAACCATTACAGAACTCCTTCGCCTTATTGGTGCTGAAAGTGTGCCTGAGTTTAAAAAGGCTGATGAGTAGGCTTATGGGCTTAGCGCTGTAAAAGCCAATCCTTTGCATTTACAACTTTAATGCCCTCGGTTGTGCAGCTGCTCTCAACCCTGCAAACAACATTTCTGTTAGCAATGCTGATGCCAAGTTCGCCGCCCACAGAATTTAAGTGCTTTGCAAACTTTGGTTTATAGCTTCGTGCAGATTTTATTTCTGTTGCAGTTAATGCTTTGCGGCTAGTAAAGTCAAGCAGGTCAATCTCACGTTTACTGTCATCGTTGTAGAAGTATAAAATTGGCTTTTCACCTGCGTTTAAGTACATTTTTTGCTTTTCAGCAATAATTGCATTTTCAAAAATGTGACCATAGCTTGCACTTTCAACCATGCCCGCTGTTGTTGTAAAACCTAACAAGTAGCTCAAAAGCCCGCTGTCCCAGAAAAAAACTTTAGGGGTTTTTGTTAACCGTTTTTTCGTTTTTGCATGGTATGGCTGTAAAAAGAAAATGATGTAACTTGCTTCAAGAATCTGCACCCAGGATTTAATGGTTTGAAACGACACGTCCAATGTGTTTGCAAGCTCGCTAAAATTTATTAAGCTTCCCACCCTTTCAGCCAGCAAAAACAGCAACTGATTAAATGATGTACGGTTCCTTACACCCAAATAGCCTTTAACATCACGCTCCAAGTAAGTGTCTATGTAGTTTTGAAAAAACAGCTTTCTTGGAATCTCTTCAGAATGTAGCTGAGGGTAGCCGCCAGTAAAAATAAAGTCATCAACTTCTTGTTTGCTTTTTGCTTTATAGGCTTCCTGAAAGCTTAATGGCAGCAATCTTGAAATGCCAACACGACCTGCTAAAGATTGCCCAATGTTTTTGGAAAGCAAAAAATTTTGCGAACCTGATAAAATAAACCTGCCTTTAATTTTTTGCTCATCGCAAACAACTTGCACCATCCTGAACAGCTCTGGCACAAGTTGAGCCTCGTCAATAATGACGTTACTCGATAAGTCACGAATAAAACCCACTGGATCATCTTCAGCCCTGCGCCTTGTTTCAAATTCTTCAAGGTTAATGTATTTATAGCTGCTAAACACATGCTTTAACAGTGTTGATTTGCCACTTTGCCTAGGGCCTGTAACCGACACAACGGGAAACCACTTTGTAAGGTTTTTAATTGTTTCGGCTTGTGTTCTTGAAATATAGCCAC
>CAYVDR010000311.1:0-1386 GCA_964450625.1 uncultured Senegalimassilia sp. | reverse complement strand
TCGTTTTATGGAGCGGGTGATAAATAACCCTAAGCTGTTGTTTTAGTGTAAAATGCTTAGCAAATTTTAAACGAAAACAGTTGTTGCAAAAGTTTAAGGGGGCATTTTAGGTGGTGTATAGTAAAGAATTTAGTAAATGCGGGGGTGCCTACTATGCCTAGTATTTTTGACTTTAAGGAGGGTTTTACATGCCACGGTTTTCAATAATTGTTCCAGCTTATAACAATGCACAGTACTTGGAAGCGTGCTTGAACAGCATTTTGCAGCAGAATTACGATTCTTGGGAGGCTGTTGTTGTAATTGATGCAAGCCCAGATAATTCCTTGGAAATTGCCCAGGAATTTGCATCTAAGGATAAACGCTTTAAAGTTGTAAACAAAAAAGAAAACGGTGGTTTGCATTTGGCCAGAAAAACTGGTGTTGCACAAACTGTTGGCAACTATGTAACTTTTCTTGATGCTGACGACGAATTCTTCCCAGGCACACTTTCAGCACTTTCTAATGTTATTGAACAAGATGACGAAGCCACAGATATTATCCATTTTGGCTTGAAGTGTGTTGAAACAAGCAACATTTCTAAAAGTGCATGTGAAGGCTTTGAAAAGTGGGCTAATTCTGAGGATGCAAGGCTTTCTGTGGCAGATGTTATGCGCAAAACATTTGCCGAGGAAGGGGCATATTGCCACGACTGGAACATGCACCATCGCCTGTTTTCTGGCAATTTAATTCGCAGTGTTTTTGAGCAGCTAAGCAGCCAGAGGCTTGTTTCAGCTGAAGATGGTTACGAGTATTTTGCGCTTGTTAGCCAATCGAATGGCGAACTTGTGCGCGACAGCATTGCTGGCTACAAGTACTTTATTGGTCGCGGTGTTACAACATCAAATGAATTAAACGCTAAGGAATTTGAGGGCAGGTTAAACAAGTTTGCTGCCTGCATAAACTCTACGCTACATTATGCATCAGAGCATAAAACCGCAGTTGATGGCAGTGATTTAATTAGACCTGCCGACGGCTTTAAAACCCGCCTTGTGTTCTCACTTGCAAACGAGTGGTTTGAACGTGTTAAACCCACCGATAAAGTTGAAGCCGCTAAAGCAGCGTTTAAAGTAGTTGACAAGGTGCAATTTGCAAGTGAAATGGCACGCTTCGTAAACGATAAAGCATACGCCATGTTTGTTGCCGATGACGACCCAGCAGATAAGCAAGTTCAAGAAATTGAAAGCTGGCTTGAAGCTGCAAAAGCAGCTGTTGAGGGCGTTGAAATTGAAAACAAAGAATATGCACGTTACTTTGTTGCTGCTAAAGACCACTTGTCGTATGTGCGCCGTCGCATGAACATGAAAAACCCAGCACGTGATGAAATTGCAATTTACGTTGCAACACACA
>CAYVDR010000310.1:0-1390 GCA_964450625.1 uncultured Senegalimassilia sp. | reverse complement strand
TCATGTTCTTTACGTAGTCGGCATGCCCTGGGCAGTCAACGTGTGCGTAGTGACGCTTGTCAGTTTCATATTCAATGTGAGCAATTGAAATCGTAATACCACGTTCACGCTCTTCAGGAGCCTTATCGATGTCCTCAAAAGCTGTGAAGTCTGCTGTTGCAGTGCCATGAGAACCATCGTTTGTGGAAAGCGTTTTTGAAATAGCTGCTGTTAGAGTTGTTTTGCCATGGTCAACATGACCAATGGTACCAATGTTAACATGCGGCTTGGTACGCTCGAATTTTTCCTTTGACATGTTTTCCCTCCTTATAAGGAATACATTTGCAAAGTTAACAATAAAAAATAACGCCCGAAAACGGACGCAAACAAACTTTTTTGGTAGCGGTGACTGGATTCGAACCAGTGACGCCATGGGTATGAACCGTGTGCTCTGACCACCTGAGCTACACCGCCATAATACCTGGAGCCTGCGATCGGACTTGAACCGACGACCTCTTCCTTACCAAGGAAGTGCTCTACCGTCTGAGCCACGCAGGCGAAAAATGGTGGGCGCGCTAGGATTCGAACCTAGGTAAGCAAAGCTAACGGGTTTACAGCCCGTCCCCTTTAACCACTCGGGCACACGCCCATGTTTCGCTGCTTCATTCATGTGTATTTATCAAGCTGCCTGCCAGCGCCCTAAACACACTTTGAACGCGAGCGCAAGAATAATACTTTAGCAAAATGTTAGTGTCAACATAAAAATTAGCGGCAAATTTATCTACACGTTTCCTACGCAAGTTTGTTGACTGGGTTGAACCAAATACATGTTCACGCATGCTAAAAATACCTACTAACCATGTGATTTTTTTGACTTACTTTTAATTTTTATTAGCCTCAACACTCGCTGGCGGTTAAAACGCTGTGCAATTACAAACGACATATCAAAAGCAGCAGCAAGCAATGATGTAATAATAAACACTGGAAAGGCCCCAACCCAAAGCCCTGCAATAATGGGCAAAAAACTTAACAGCGCTATTGTTTCGTGCACCAATTCTGCTTGGCACATAACTTGTACTATTTCCTCTAATGTATGCTTATTTATATCAAATGAAGATGCGTTATAAGTTGGCAGTTTCCCTTTCCAAGTTTTTACTTTTAGTTTTTTGTATAACGCCATTTCATGCTGACTAACTTGAAACCATGACTTTTTATAGTTCACTTTATTGTTAAGCGTTACATTAAACAAAATGCCGACCAAAAGACGCATGATAAGGTGATAAGAGATTGTCGCAAACGTAATTAAAGTAGAAAATAAAATTTCGTTGGGGGCTTGTATATGCCACACAAACAAAATGACAGTTACTGCTAAAGACAGAATAGCGGTTGTATTTAGCAAATTTTTTGCCAC
>CAYVDR010000309.1:0-1398 GCA_964450625.1 uncultured Senegalimassilia sp. | reverse complement strand
TTGAAATGCTTCGCAACAGCCGTGATGCAGGTGCTAAAAACATTTTTTTGGCTTCGTCGCGCGAAGCAAACACGCGCCGCTTTGTTGTTGTGGACGATGGCTGCGGTGTGCCAGAAACAATGCGCCAGCTAATTTTTGAACCCAGGGTAACATCGAAGCTAGACACGTTCCACACCGACAAATGGGGTGTGCATGGCAGGGGCATGGCGCTTTATTCCATTTCGGTAAACACTCAAATTGCAAAAGTTGTTGCGTCGGGCTCGGGCTTGGGAAGTGCATTTGTAATTGAATCCAACATTTCAAGTTTGCCCGAAAAAACCGATCAGTCAACATTCCCAACGTTTGAACTTGCAGGCGAGGGTAACGTTGTTGTGCGCGGCCCTAAAAACATTTTGCGCACAACATGCGAATTTGCAATTGAATCACACAACACTTGTAATGTCTACATTGGCTCTATGGTTGATGTTGCTTCAACGCTTTATGAATATGGCTTTAAACATGCAGCTAAAAGCCCTGTTAACACCCGTGAAGCTGAAGGCGAATTGCCACTTTGTATGCGCCTTGCAAAAACGCGAACACCTGAAGCTTTTGCAAAAGTTGCCCACAGCTTAGGGCTTGAAATGTCGTCGCGCAGTGCCCGCAGAATTATGGATGGTGAAATTACCCCGCTTTGCGCGCTTGTTGACAAAATTGAAATTCAAGGCATAAACAATGGCGAAACTGATGCGCGCCACACACCAAAAATCATTAACAAAACGAAAGCAAAACCTGTGGCGCTAAAGCTTTCTGCAGCCGACAAAACGCAGGTTAAGAAGGGTGCTAAAAAGCTTTATTCAAAGCTTGCACAAAGCTATTACCTAAATGCAAATGTTGACCCAGACATAAGCGTTACAGGTGGCAAACTTAGAATTGAAATCCCAATTGTTAACCAAGACTGAATTGAAAGTGCGCTGGTTTAAACTATGGTTGAATAAATCCTTTCAATTAGCCTTACAATAAAACTTATGGTACTATAGCAAAGTTGTTAAAACAAACGCCAATGCGTTTGTTTTCTAACAGCATGTTTCTTCAAGTCTTTCTATTATGAAAGGTATTATCATATGGTTGGTAACTTTTGCAAACCTCCCTTTCAGGGCGGCAAGTTCTCCCTCAAATTGCTAGCACTGTTTGCTGGTTTTATTTTCCTATTTGCACTAGCCGCATCTTGTGTGCTAACCGAATTTGCTAGTGCTTCTGTTGCTCCCGAAACCGACACAACAGGCATACAACCTGCCATCACACGCATTGAAGGTAGCAATGGTGAAGCCACGGGCACATCAGCCGAAATTGCTCTAAAGGTGTGCGAGGCAGCTGGCTCAACAGCGGACGTGCCAAAGTACAACGACACAGAAACAATTG
>CAYVDR010000308.1:0-1398 GCA_964450625.1 uncultured Senegalimassilia sp. | reverse complement strand
CGATTAAAACGAAGTCGTTGCCAAGACCATGAAGTTTAGCGAAATGCAATTCCATGAAAATGCTCCAATACTAAATGTTAAACAGAAAACAAAAAGCCCCAAACAAAAGTTTGAGGCTAAAAAATTAAAACGAATTAAGCAGCTTTAAAGGGCAAACAACAACAAAGGTTAGCTTTACAAGCCTTGCAAAATAATGAAGTGCCCATAAATTAATGCCTGGCTTAAGTTGCAACTATTCTGCAGCTTTTGCGACTTCAACAATAGCAGCAAATGCTTTTGGGTCGTTGACTGCCATGTCAGCAAGAACTTTGCGGTCAAGCAAAACCCCAGCTTTTTTCAAGCCATTCATGAATGTTGAATAGCTCATGCCGTTAATGCGAGCAGCAGCATTGATGCGTGTGATCCAAAGCCTGCGAATTTCGCGCTTTTTGTTGCGCCTGTCGCGGTAAGCATACTGAAGCGAATGCTGAACTTGTTCTTTAGCTGCAGTGTAGGAGCGTGATTTTGCGCTGTAGTAACCCTTGGCGCGACCAAGAACAACCCTACGCTTTTTCTTTGCGTTTACTGAACGTTTAATACGAGACATATCTACCACAAACCCTTTCTAGCGAAGCCCTAAGTTACGTGCCACAACGCGTTTATCAGACGCAGCAAGCTGAGTTTCTTTACGGAAATTGCGTTTACGTTTTTGACTTTTCTTAGTTAGAATGTGGCTTTTGAAAGCCTTAGCACGCATAATTTTGCCAGAGCCAGTTGTGCGAAAACGTTTTGCACTGCCCTTGTGTGTTTTCATTTTAGGCATAATTATTTACCTTCCTCTCTTTTTTCCTTAGCTGCTTTTTCTTTCTTTTTCTTTGCAGCCATGCTTGCTGGAACAGGTGCAATTAACATGTGCATGTTGCGCCCTTCCATTTTTGGTTGTTGTTCAATTACTGCAATGTCTTGCAAGTCGTCAGCCAAGCGCTCCAAAATGTTTAACCCTTGTTCTGGATGAGCCATTTCGCGACCACGGAACATAATGGTAATTTTCACTTTGTTGCCAGCGCCAAGAAAACGAAGCACATGCTTTTTCTTTGTGTTGTAATCACCAACATCAATTTTTGGGCGGAACTTCATTTCCTTAATTTCAATTTTAGTCTGCTTTTTTCTGGCTTGTTTTGCCTTAATGGCTTGGTCATATTTAAATTTCCCGTAGTCCATTATGCGGCAAACAGGTGGGTTAGCATTTGGAGCAATTTCCACGAGGTCAAGCGACTGGTCTTGTGCAACGCGCAACGCCTGAGCAACTGGGTAAATGCCTAACTGCGAACCGTTGAACCCAATTAAGCGGCACTCACGCACTGTAATTTCATCGTTTAGCCTGGGCTCTTGAGTAGCTATTGTAACCACCAACCTTTC
>CAYVDR010000307.1:0-1407 GCA_964450625.1 uncultured Senegalimassilia sp. | reverse complement strand
CGCTTAATAAAGGCAGCAAGTGCAAACCCAGCTTCCAAAATTATTAAGTGTGCGAAAGACGAAGGGTGCGACTTAATTATTATGGGCAGTCGCGGCAAGGGTGGCGTTAAGGGCTACCTTGGCAGTGTGAGTTATGGTGTTGTGCAAGAATCGCCAGTTGCAGTGCTTATAGCTAAAGGCAATGCTTAAAAACATGGCAGCAAATAGCACAATGAGCAACAATAAACTTTGGAGCCGGGACTTCATTTTAGGCACTGTAATTAACTTTGCCATTATGACGAACTACTATTGCCTAATGGTGGTTATGGCAAACTATGCCATGCAAACTTATAACGCATCCGCCTCGGTAGCTGGGCTGGTTGCAAGCATATTCATTATTGGCGCTTTAGTTTCGCGTGTGGTGGCAGGAAATGCCATGGACAAACTGGGGCGCAAAACGTTGTTAGTCATAACCTCAGTGGCTTCTGTAATTTTTTCAGCATCGTACATGTTTGGCTTAAGCCTGCCAATTTTGTTTGTTGTGCGTGCGCTTCACGGGTTTTGCTATGGGGCAGGTTCCACAACCGTTGGCACTATTGTTAGTGCAAGCATCCCTAATGCACGCAAAGGCGAAGGCATTGGCTACTACATGCTCTCCGTTACTGTTGGTGCTGCTATTGGGCCTTTTTTGGGCATGTTTTTAGTACAAGTCGCAAGCTACGCCACGCTGTTTTTAGTTGCTTGCGCCATTGCGGTGCTAAACCTTATTGCAACGCTTTTGCTGCACGCACCTAAGGCTAAAACTGCTAAAGCAAAACCGTCAGCTTCAAAGCAAGCAAAGTTCAGCATTGCCAGCTTTATAGAACTTACAATCATTCCGCTTTCCGCAACTTGCGCTGTACTTTACTTTTGCTACTCCAGCTTGCTTACGTTTTTAACACCATACTCAAGCGAAGTGGGGCTTGAAACAGCATCCAGTTTCTTCTTCGTTGTATATGCAATTGCAACATTTGTAACGCGTCCGTTTACTGGCCGCGCCCTTGACAAACGTGGCGATAAATGCGTAATGTTGCCAGCGTTTGCGGCATTCATTGTTGGTATGCTTGTGCTTGCAAATGTTCACACGCCAGTTGCTATGCTTGCATCTGCTGCACTTGTTGGCTTTGGGGTTAGCACCATTCAAGCAAGCGCACTTGCGCTGTGTGTGCGCATGGCACCTGACAGCCGTATTGCGCTTGCTAACAGCACTTTCTACATGTTTTTGGACATTGGCGTTGGCACAGGCCCGTTCTTACTTGGCTTTATTGAACCGCATTTGGGCTACCGTGGGCTGTTTGCATGCATGGCAGTTGTAGCGCTGCTTGCAATGCTAGCCTACATTTACGTTGGCAGACGCAGCGGAAAAATGCGCAAGTTACTGGGGGAATA
>CAYVDR010000306.1:0-1414 GCA_964450625.1 uncultured Senegalimassilia sp. | reverse complement strand
AGTGCCGCTTGTGGTTGATATTCAAGTCGCCAGCACATGGGCTGAGGCGCACTAGGGTTGTTTTTCACGCGCAAATTTAAATGCTGTTTTTAAAGCTAGCCGTAAAGTTTAAGTCAAAAGGAGGCTTGAAATGAATGTTGACTTAATTGTTAAAAATGCAAATGTGCATACAGTGGACAGCAATAACCCATGCGCAAATGCATTTGCCATAAAAGATGGCAGGTTTGTTTTTGTTGGTGAAGAGGCAGGGCTTGCAGGTTTTGAGGGTAAAACTATAGACGCTCAGGGCAAGTTCATTATGCCAGGTTTCATTGATTCGCATGCCCACATTTCGTGCTCCATTCCAATGTGCCAGTTCAAATACCCCATGATCAACCAGCGTGGCAAGAAAGCTACCCTTGAAGACATTGCACAAAAGGTTAAAGCCGATGCAGGCGAGAAAGCTCACTTTTTTATGGTGCGCGAGCTTTATTTTAAAGGCGAAGAAATAACGAAAGAAGACCTAGACGCCATAAGCACAACCGAAGGCATTTTCTTGCTAGAGTTTGAGCCGCATTGTGGCTGGTGTAATTCTAAGATGCTTGAAATGGTCGGTATAAATGAAAACACTCCCGACCCTGCACCTGGCTTTTCGTATGCTGTACGAAACAATGAGGGTAAGCTTACGGGCATGATTTACGAAGGCGTTTCAGCAGAAGCCTCGCTTACAAACACAAACGCAATTAGTGATGACTACATTAAGTCGGAAATTAAAAGGCTTGATGCCTACTGCAAGCGAATTGGCATTACAGCAATTACTGAGTGCGCAATGCCAGCAGTGCCAGAATTTGGCGAGAGGGTTTACCGCTTAATTGCCGAGCTCGACCGTGCTGGCGAAATTTCAGTTGACATCAACGGCTCTTATGGCACGCAAGTTCCAAAGCACCTGCCAAATGCGATTGAGGAACTTAAGCGCTACAACAAGGAATTTAACACCGATCATTTACATGTGCACACGTTAAAGCTGTGGATTGATGGCACTTCTGCAATTTCAACTGCTTATATGCTTGAACCCAGGTTTGACAATGGGCTTTGTGGTGGCAAGTTGTGCGACGAAGCAAAGCTTACAAGCTTAATCAAGCAATGCGACGAACTTGGTTTTGACGTGCACTTGCACGTTATTGGTGACGGTGCCATTCGCATGAGTCTAAATGCTGTTGAAAACGCACGATGCGAACTGGAAAGACCGCTAAACATTCAAGTTACTCTAGCGCACGTTGAGCTATGCTCAGATGCAGACGTGCCCCGTTTTAAAGAGCTTGACGTAATTGCAAACTTTACGCCCTATTGGATGTCCCCACCCGAGGTTTCAGGTGGTTTTGAGCACATGCAAAAGGCATTAGGCGAGCGCTTTAGGTATGAATACCGTGTAAAA
>CAYVDR010000305.1:0-1443 GCA_964450625.1 uncultured Senegalimassilia sp. | reverse complement strand
GCGCTAAGTTTGTAGCCGCCCTCTTCGCTTGTTAAATAACGCGCAATTTCGTTTGAAGTTTGAAAACCATCTTCACCTGACATACGAATTACTTCTTTGCCTGTGAACACATCCTCAACGGTTTCTTTTGCAACTGCGCCATTTCCGCCTGGTACATAAATTTTACCGCTATCGCCTAAGGTTGCTTTAATGGCTGAGATAGCATCATCTGTTAGCGCACGCGCTACTGCTCCTTCAACGCCAGGCTGTGTGCTGCCGTCGGTTTGCAAATAAATTGGCATGTGATAACTGTAGGCCAAGCTTGAAATTGAAAGAGCGTCTTGGAAGTTAATGCCCATTGCAACAATAACATCGCTTGCTGGCGTTTCGTTGTTGCCTTTGTCAACCTCTTGAATTTTGGCCGCGCACTTAACAGAGGTGTCCCAGTAGGTGTCACCAAAAATGCGCTCTTGTTCTGGCATTACATTTATTTGCTTAAGCTGCTCTTCAATGTTAGCTGGAATTGCGCCTGTGCCACCAACAATGTATGCTTTTTTAGCACCAATTGCTTGAATTGTCGCTTTTGCATCGCTGCCTAAGCCTGTGTTTCTGTCAGCCAAAATGATTGGAGCATTCAGTGCACCTGCCAAACCAGTAGCAGACATTGCGTCAGCGAAATCATCGTCTCGGGCAATTACAACCCACTCACTTTCATCGCCCTGCGTATACATTTGGTTTGCAATTTCTGCTGCAGTACCTGCAGCATCATCGCCAGCAATGCGGGTGATTTCTGGCTGAATACCCGATACGTCTTCCTCAGTAGTTACAGTAGCGCTGGCAGTACTCGCATTTGAACATGCAAGCATTAGAGCAATGGCGAAAGTTACAAGGAATAGAATTAACCTTGCTATTGGACTAATGGCTGCAGCATTCACAAGCGTGTTGCCTTGTGTATTGCGCGATTTTAATGTGTGGTTCATAACATACCTTTCTCTAAAATTTCTACTACACACTTTTTGACTGAACACAACCCGTTGCTCCTTCCCGAACATTGTCTAAATGTAAGTGGTCATGATATTCCCACGCACGAACCCATGTCAAGAAAAAGCATGCTAGAGTATAAAATTTACAGCTTAAAAAACAGCACACAAAGTCAAACATGCTGCTAAACATTGATAATACTTAAAACAGTTTACTTACTTTTTATAAAACTATTTGCAGTGATCTAGGTTGCTGCTGTAATCTACAGTTAGTTTTCAAGCAGGTTTTCTTCATAGAAGGTATTTTATTAAATCTACGTTTTGGTAGATGTTATAGTTTCAGCCACTTCCTACTACTTTTACATAAAAAGCTGCTGCACGCAAGAAGAATACTGACTGAATACAAAACTTCAAAATAGCAGCCAACCGCCCAGTCACAACTTTTACGATGGCTGGGTGGTTTCAATGTTTCACGTGAAACATT
>CAYVDR010000304.1:0-1464 GCA_964450625.1 uncultured Senegalimassilia sp. | reverse complement strand
ACGTAATAAAAATTGTGTTTGCATGCATTTGCGCAAAAAGTGTTCGCGCGGCAATTGGCCTATAAGTGCACAAGTGGTGGCTTGCTTTGTTAAGTTTAAGTAAGCTATCTATTTTTTAAGCACACCAATAACCCAGTCGTAAAAGGCATCGCTTGGGTTTGTGCCACTTTTCATGTTCGCCTCAGCATCGCGTGCACTTATTATTGCTTCCCTAAGCTCTTTGGCTGTGTAGTTTCGTGCCCATTTTTTGTAATAGTTAACTTTCCAATCCATTCGTTCAGTGAGCTTTAATTCAGCTCTTATTTTGCTATTGCTGCACTTGATTAGCGCCTTTACTTTTATAAGTTCGCGAATGCGCGATGTGGTAAGTGGCAGTAAACTGTATGGTGATTCATTTTTCATTTGTGCTAACAGAAGCAAACATTTTTTTTCATTACGCTGCGAAAATGCATCCACGAAATCCCACCACTTTACTTTTGCTGTACGCGCAACTTGCGCTACAACTTCTTGTTTGCTAATTGGGTTAGCAGATGTGTGTGCAATTGCTAGTTTTTCAAGCTCGGCATTTAACTTTACAGTGTTTTCACCAACCAAGTTAACAAGCACGCGTGCAGCATCTGGGGTTATTGCCGCACCGTGTGAAAGCGACATGTCGCGCACAATTGCAGTAAGTTCATTTTCCTTTTTTGGTGTTTGACATGTAATAACTGCAGTTTTTCCAATGCCAGCAACTGCTTTGTAAAGCCTGGTGTTTTTTGCAAGTTTTGTGGCAAATAAAAGCAATATTGAAGTTTCATTCGGTTCTTCAAGGTAGGAAATTATAGCTTCAGAACAAGGTTTCTTTAAATTTTCAGCATTGCGTACTTTTACTAACCTGTATTTACTTGCAAAAGGAACCGTGTTGCATGCCACAACGATTTCCTCGCCAGAAGATGCGTTCGCGGCGTCAAAAACTTTAGTGTTAAATGACATGTTGCCAAATTCGCTCAAGCGCTTCTCTAGGCGTTTTTCAACGCGTTGTTGTTTTAGCTTATCGTCGCCAACAACAAGGTATGCGCTCAAGAAATTTATGTCTTTGTTTTCTGCCATGGTTTAATTTTATCTCAACCTTTAGTTTTAAAACTTGCCTGCAGTAAAAGTGTATAACATTTTGAAGTTGAAACCATGTGAGAATAAACTCCCTTCATCTACATAATCCCTTCAGAAATTTTCACATACGCACACTAAAATACAATGTGAATGTGCTTTAACCGTGCATTTGGAAGAGTTGTAATAACTTACACCCCTAAATACTCGTAAATCCATTGAATAAATTCTCTCAATTTGTCTTACATTAAAATTCATGCTACTATAGCGAAGTTGTGTAAACAAACGCCAAAGCGTTTGTTTTAACAACATGTATCTACAAATCTTTCTATTTTGAAAGGAGTTATCATATGGTTGATAACTTATGCAAACCTCCTG
>CAYVDR010000303.1:0-1478 GCA_964450625.1 uncultured Senegalimassilia sp. | reverse complement strand
TGTTTCTGTCGTTTACAAATGCATTTAAATAGCCACTTACAGAAGCGCTTGCTTGGTTGCTTGTGCCAAATTGGGTGTTAACATTTTGAGTGCCATTTTCCGAATAGTAGCCCACAAGCGCATCGGCATTCATAACGCCAACTTTAAGGTATGCAGCAGCACCCAAATTCAAATTAGATGCTGAACCGTTGCTATTAGTGTTACCCCATATAAGTGGGCTTCCACTAATCGTAACAGTTGAGTTGTCACCATAAGCAAGCGGAGCGATTGCGCCTTGGGCTTTTGTACCCCCCGACGAATTGCCAGTAGTGTTTTGTGTTATTACTGGGCTGCCGCTTATTGTAACTGTTGAGTTTGTGCGAGGGCAAATGGCACCCCCGCTGCGGTAAGCATAATTTTTTGCTATAACAGCAGTGCCGCTTATGGAACAAGAAACGTTAGCATAAATTAAATAAATTGCACCGCCATCGTAGTAGCAACGGTTGCTTAAAATTTCACCCCCGCTTATGTTGACAGAGCTATTGGCAACAGCTGCATTTACTAAACCCCCGTGCGAGCCATTATTGTTTTTAGCAGTACCACCTGACATGTTAAATGTCCCGCCCTTTAAAACAAACGGTCCAACACACCATGCATCAGCTTTATATTCACCATTTCCCGAAATTGTGCCGCCTTTCAGGTTAAACGTGCCACCAGCTGCAATGTTGGCAACAGCACCGCCGCCTGTGAAACTACTGTTTGTACCCTCTGCCTTGCATCCTGAAATTGTGCCGCCTTCCATGGTTATGGTTCCGCTCACTCGTGAAAAGCCCCCAGAACCTGCGTCTGTTTGTGTGGAATTGTAGAAGTTGGAAAGCAATGTTGAAGTTGCGGCGAGTGTGCCTGCAAGCCCGTCTTTAATGGTTAGCGTTTTGCCTGCCGCAACAACAACCCCTGGCGTTGTGCGCGTAACAGCCGTGCCACCTTGCTTGTAGCCGTTGAACTTAACGCCTTGCAAAGTTATGTCACTGTTAACTTGCAACTGAGCTTTTGTTGTGCCGTCTGTAAAGTAAACAACAGGTTGCGCGTCAGCAGAACCATTGAGCGTTGGGTTCTCATCGTCGTTGTTGGGGTTGACAATATTCATTATTGTTAGGCTTTTGTTGCTTGTGTCCATTGAAGCTGTAACAACATGCGTTTTGTAAATTTCAATGCGCTCGGTTGTAGCCCCTGCTGTGGCGTCCGTTAATGCAGCTGCAATGGTTGGGTAATGTGCTTCGTTCGTGGACGTTACAAGCTTGCACACTGGGCTTCCCCACACAATGCTTGTGCCGCCACCGCTAATTGCTTTAAGGCTTGCGTTTTTATCGTTCTTAAACGCAGACGTTAAGTTTGTAATTTTGTTTGCATTCTTTCCATTGGCAGTTGCAAATTGCACGTTTGCGTTACAAAGCGTGTTTGAGTTGTAGTAGCCAACGCTGGCATTTGCGCCCATGTCG
>CAYVDR010000302.1:0-1484 GCA_964450625.1 uncultured Senegalimassilia sp. | reverse complement strand
CAAAAGCTCATACGGACCTGAACCGTACGCGTCTGCCAATTCCGCCACACCCGCAAAAATTGTGCAGTCGTTATACTACACCACACATTTTAATGACGCAAACGGTTTTTTGATGTAATGCAATTGCCACACTTTTGCGCCTGAATCATTACAACAGTTAATGTTAGCCGAAATCAAGGGAACACCCTTTGTTAAAACTTTTAGGTTTATTTTTATTTTTGTCTATTAATCGATGAAACGCCCTTGTGAAATTGACCTGAAAAAGGGGTGTTCATTGTTTACTTTTGAGCAGCTCAATTAAAAAAAACGCAAAGCTTGTTGTACTCTTATAAATCAAGCGAATGAAAGGAAACTCAAATGACAATTACAGGAAAGCAAGTTCGCGCATTGCGCAGCATGGCTAATTCAATTAAACCTAGCGTTACAGTTGGCAAGGCCGGTGTTAACGAAAATGTTTTAGCTCAGGCAAGCGAAGCGCTTGAAGCTCATGAGCTAATTAAAGTTAGTGTGCATTGCGAAACTGGTGCGCAAGCAGCTGAATTTGGCAGTGAAATTGCAAGTGCACTTTCTGCCGATGTTGTGCAAGTTATTGGCAAGCGCATTGTGTTATATCGCGAAAGCTCACGCGACGACATTGAAAAAATTGAACTTCCTTAACAAATGCTTTAGTGGGAAAGTGTTTGTCATAAATGGGTTTAATTTTTGGACATAAAAGCTGTTTGGGGCGCATTTTTGGGTTTATTGGCTCATTGATGCTTTTTGCTGTGGTAGTTGTTGCACTTAGTAATTTGTACGTTGTTTTAAGCACAAAAAGTTCAATTGTTGGCAAAACTGAAGCACAATCGTTTGGTGCGGATGCTATTGTTGTGCTAGGCGCTTCTGTTTATGCCGATGGCACGCCTTCTAGCATTTTAAAGGACAGGCTTGATTGCGGCATTGAACTTTACAACTCAGGTGCTGCAGCTAAGCTTATTATGAGTGGCGATAACGGAACTGCATCGTACAACGAAGTAAATGCCATGAAAGCATATGCTATAAACCAAGGCGTGCCTTCCGAAGACATTTTTTGCGACCATGCAGGGTTTAACACTTACGACAGCATGTACCGTGCGCAAAATGTTTTCGGTTGTAAAAAAATTATTGTAGCAACTCAAACATACCACCTGTACAGGGCACTTTCCAGTGCACATTTGCTTGGGGTTCAAGCTGTTGGTGTTCCAAGCGATTATCGTAGCTATCAAAAGCAATTTTTTTACGATTTGCGCGAATTTCCCGCCAGAACAAAAGACGTTGTGCGTGCGCTTTTTCGTATGCCTTCAACGTATGTTGGCAATTCAGTTAACCTAAACCAATCGGGTGATGTTACTAATTAAAAAGCAACCATAAATTGCAATTTTAGATTAGCTTATTTTAAACAAGGGGAAGATTCGTGGCAAAAAATTTGCTAAATACAACCGCTATTCTGTCTTTAGCAGTAACTGTCA
>CAYVDR010000301.1:0-1509 GCA_964450625.1 uncultured Senegalimassilia sp. | reverse complement strand
GTTTGCAACAGGTGCAAAAACAGCTTCTTCAATTGCAAACTTAAGCGGGGCATTTTTAAACGACAAAGACTCAAGCTTAGTTAGCGCACCAAAAGACACAACATCAACTTCCATTGTGTGGATGGATGCTGTGTGCAAAATTTCTCGTGCAACGGGATGCGTTTATTACACAAGCTTGGCAAATGCAGTCGCAGGCGCTGCAACTGGTGAGACAATAGAAATTTTTAAATCCTGCAAAGTTTCAACTCAAATAGACACCAAAGACAAAAACCTAACGTTTAAAAACATCACCGCACCCAAAAACGATGCTGAAGACCCAGCTGAAAATGGCAGTAGCGAAGAACAACCAGTTGTTACATTTGAAGCTGCTGGCAGGCTTTTAGTAAACAGCAATGTTGAGCTTAAGGGTGTAATTTTCGATGGTGCCTCAACAGCCCGTACAACATCTGCAGTGCTTGTAAGCGCTGGCTATACGCTAACAGTAAACGACGGCGTTGCGGGCACTCACCCAGATGGCACAACACTTGCAAAAACAAGCACGCTTCTTGAAAACTTTCTAAACACAAACACGACTTCCACAACCACTGGCGGTGGGCTTTTGGTCGTTAAAGGAACGGTAAACTTTAACGCTGGCACTGTGAAGGGCTGTGTGGCAAAAGTGCCAAATGGAAACTCTTGGAACGGTGGCGGCAATGTTGCATCCATCCAAGACGGCGGCACGTTTAACCTTGTTGGGGGCTCAATTACAGAAAATGGCGAAGCATCAACTTATGCAAATGCCAACCACCCCAACAGCTGTTTTTACATGCCAACAACTGGCTGCACGTTCAACATGACAGGTGGCAGCATAACAAATAACGTTGGCACAACAGGCGCTGTTATTTCGTCGCATTACCAAACTTCGGTTGTCTCAACAATCAACTTCCTTGGTGGTGAGGTGTCGGGCAACACTGCTTGGGGTCTTGGTTCGCTTTGCTATTATGGCGGCGGAACGCTCACAATTGGTGGCACCGTAAAAATTAAGAATAACCACTCAACTGAAGGTGGAGTGGTTGACATGTCAAAGACCAACCTTGTACTAAACCTTTCAGGCACTGCAGAAATTTCTGGCAACACTTGCGATGGTTCGTCTAGTGGTGTTGGTGCTGCAATTATGGGCGCAGACACTTCGTATGTAAGAAGCGATGGAACAATAAATGTTAGCGGCAGCCCAATTGTGTACGGCAACACGGGCAGCGGCGGAATTAAGGCTGATGTTTGGGTTAATTCAACTGCAAACATAAAAGTTAGCGATTTAGGGCAAAATGCCAAAATTGGTGTTTATACAAAAAACACTGGCATGGACGGTGCCAGCGAGCAATTTGCAACTGGTAGCAAAAATGCCTGCACAATTGCGAATTTGGGTGGCTCGTTTGTAAACGATTTGGACACATCTTTAATCTCGGGCATTAAGGACACAACAACAACTGCAATCATTTGGACAAAGGCCGTGTGCAAAATTGCTCGTGG
>CAYVDR010000300.1:0-1511 GCA_964450625.1 uncultured Senegalimassilia sp. | reverse complement strand
GTAATTTACTAAAGTCAATGTAAATAACATCATGCGCAGCAAAATGCTTCATTGCCTCTTTGTTTTTTGTAACTTCCAAGCCTTCAAAAAGTTGTTCAGCTTCCAAGCCGCGTGCCAGAAAGCAAGCTGTCGTTTGCACGTTAGTAGTTTTACCAAAACGGCGTGGACGGGTGAGGCACAAGTAGCGCTCTTGCACACCGATATACTTTAGAACTTCATTGATAATTCCTGTTTTATCAACAAAGTAATTGCTACGCCTAACTCGCTCGAAATTCTCTTTTAGCATTCTTGGGTTTATGTATTGCATACCAAAAACCTCCCATGTGATTGTTCCTTTTAATTTTGCCTAGAGTATAACATGACTCTTAAGATTTATTAGAGCAACAAGAATCATCATGAAACGAACATTTGTTTCTAACTGCAAATTCCTTCGCTAAATCCAGCAACAAAAAAAGCTTGCTGGAATGCAAGCTTTTTTGTGAGATAAAGAAAACCTTTGATGAAAGCAATGGAGCCACATTTACATTAACTTATATTCAATTTTATTAAGCCCCTAAACCACAAACAACCTCTTTAGCAGCAGCTATGGCATCTGCCATGGCATTTACTACCAGGCTTGAGCCTGTGCGTGCATCGCCTGCAACATAAATTGCAGCTGTACCATTTACATTCGCATCTGCGCTGCTTGGTTGCTTGCCTGCGCCTTTAAGCTGTGCTTTATGACTGTCTGCAACCGTTTTGGGAAGCGGGCGACCAGAGGCTGCAAACTCAACGTCGAATGCATCGAACACATCTTGCCTAGGCCCTGAAAACCCGCAAGCGACTAACACCAAGTCAGCTTCAATTTCACGCTTGCTGCCTTCAACGGCCACAGGCTTTCCGCTTGACCAGTCTAGCGTTTCAACAGTTATGCCACACACTTTGCCAGCAGCATCAAATAATACTTCTGTAGTGTTTGCACCCCATTCACGAAGGTCGCCTTGTGCGTTTAGCTCAATTGCTTCTTGTTGGCCGTAATCGGTTTTTTTAACATTTGGCCACTCTGGCCAGGCGTTTGTTTCCTTCCTGACCTCAGGTGGGCACGGGCCGTATTCAAGTTGGCGCACGCTTTTGGCACCTTGGCGCACAGCAGTGCCCATGCAATCGTTGCCAGTGTCGCCGCCACCAATAACAACAACGTTTTTGCCCTTGGCGCTAATTGCACTGGCGTTGTGTGCTAGCACAGCTTTTGTGGCAGCAGTTAAGTAGTCAACTGCATAAACCACTCCACCTGCTTTCACACCTTCGTCAAAGCCAGTGGCTGCAACAGAGCGTGCAGCACGTGCTCCTGTGGCAAGCACAACAGCATCAAATTCTTTAGCCAATTCACTTGCAACCTGCGCATTTGCAGCGTTAGTGTTTAGCCTAAACTCAATGCCAAGCTGGCTCATTAACTTAGCGCGGCGGCTTACAACAGCTTTGTCAAGCTTCATGTTGGGGATGCCATACATCAAAAGCCCGCCAGGCGCATC
>CAYVDR010000299.1:0-1512 GCA_964450625.1 uncultured Senegalimassilia sp. | reverse complement strand
TTGCAAGCACAATGCCGTTGCGGTCATAAATTGTGCCACGGCGCGGCTCTATGCTTAAATAAGACGTGCGAGCCACTTCCGATTCTGCATTGTAAGCAGGCGCAAAAACAACTTGAAGTAAGAAAAGGCGCACAAAGCAAACGAGCGCAAAAATAATGAACACGCCAACAATGAATGCAAAACGCCGTTCATTAGAAGAAAAATCAATGGATGCTATATTTTTACCGTGGCTAGCTTTCCTGTTATTTTTGCTGCTGTAAATGGATTTGCCATAGCCATGTTTTTTCGCATGACGCGAGTTTGAGCTGAAGTCAATATGTTTGTGCTTTGAAGCGCGCCCGCTTCGTGATTTAGAGTCAAAACGCGACATGTAAAGCTTACTTGTTTTGCTCTATTGCGGTTTCAATGCTTGCAGAAAGTGACAAATTGCCTGCATCATCTGTGCAAACAACATCCTTTTCCATGTCTATTACCTGCGCATTCGCATCGGTTGCCATGCCAAGTTTTTCGGCTTGTTGGCGCACACGCGTTGGGTTTGAAAGCAAGCTTTCCGTCACTTCAAGTGCGGTGCCTTCAGTTTTAGCTTCTTCAATTTGGCTTGACAGCGTTTGTGAATCCATGGATGTTGAAACAGCAGCAGCTGAAAGGTTTAGGCTTATAACGCCAAGCACTGTGCACAAACAAATTGCCAAAATGCCAAGAGCAAACAATTTCCAAGGCGATGTTGCAAAGCCCTTTGCCTCATGCTTTGGCTTGTTGCCATGAATTACAGAAATTGAGCCAGGACGGCTTGTTTGTTCAATTGAACGCGGGTATGCAGAATACTGTGGTGAATATGCTGGTTGAGCAGACACTGCACACCCCTTTCATTTTTCCTTGTGCACTAAATTAATGCACGCAAACGTTTATAAAACAAAAATGAAACTTTCAAAAACCCTTACAATTTTTCGCAAACACGAAGTTTTGCACTTCGAGCACGCGGGTTTTTCAAAATTTCATTTTCAGTTGGGACAACTGGCTTTTTCGTAACAATTTTGATTACCGGCATTTTTTTGCACACGCACACTGGTAAACCTGGCGGGCACGTGCAGCGGTTTGCTGCTTTGTTAAAAACATCTTTAACTATGGCGTCTTCTAGCGAGTGATAACTTATAACGCAAATGCGCGCACCTGTGTTTGCCCAGCGTATTGCAGCTTCAAGCCCAGCTTTTAGCGCATCAAGCTCGCCGTTTACTTCAATGCGAAGCGCTTGAAATGTGCGTTTAGCAGGGTGCCCACCCCGCCTTCTAGCACTTGCAGGAATAGCAGCTTTAATAACATCCACCAGCTGAAACGATGTTTCAATTGGCGCAATTTGGCGCTGCTTGACAATGAAATGCGCAATGCGACTTGCCCACTTTTCGTCCGAATAAGCGCGAATTAGCCGAGCGAGGTCTGCTTCGTTATAGTTGTTTATGACCTCTTTTGCGTTTAAAGTTTGTTTACCCGGCGACATTCGCATATCAAGCGGCC
>CAYVDR010000298.1:0-1513 GCA_964450625.1 uncultured Senegalimassilia sp. | reverse complement strand
TGTACCATTTGTTTGGAATTTCGTCTTCGCTTAAATAAATTTTTGTTGGAATTTTGGTTGCGTCTGTCATTTGCTGTTTCCTCCTTCAGACCATGTTTAATAAGTTGAACTTATTGTAAACAGCCTTATTGGAAATGTGAAACGCAAATATGTTGCTTTGTAATAAGATTTACTTATTACCGTGTTTGCTATATATTAAAATGTTTGCTTTAAGTTGGAATTTAAACAATAAGATAAAATTGTAGAAGTAGCAGAATAGAAACTAAGAGCGCAGACGAACAAATATGTGAAAGGTGGGCATAAAAATGAAGCTTTTGAAAAACGTGGGGCTCGTGGCACTTGGTGCCACATCGGCGGCTATTGCAGGTTTTGGCGGACGGTATGCAACAAGGCTTAAAAGCCTAGGTACGCTTAAGCAGCACACAAATTATGCAGATGGCTACAACCTTTACAGCATGAAAGTTTGCTACAACTACAATTTAAACCGCATCTTAGAAAGCAACATTACGGATAACGATTCGTTTATAAACGCTATTATCCAAGAATCTGCCCCGTATCTTCCTGTTAAAATGGAAGCACCCAATTTTGCTTGCAGTGCGTTTACATTAAACGGGGTATGTGAAGGCGCAACTGAAAACGAAAGCAATGCTGTTTTAATGGGCAGAAACTACGACTTCAAATTTGATACTTCTGCGCTCGTTGTGGAATGCAGTCCGAAAAACGGTTACAAATCCATAGCGCTTGCAGCACTAAACAATGTGCATGCCGACAACCCAATGCAAAACGCTAAAAAACGCCTTGCCTGTTTGGGTGCTCCTTTTATTTGCCTTGATGGGGTAAATGAATGCGGTGTGTCAATTGCTGTGCTCACACTTGATAGCAACCCCGTAAACCAATGCAGCGGCAAGCGTAAAATTACTACTTCGCTTGCAATTCGCCTAGTGCTTGACCGTGCCAGCACAACAAAAGATGCAATTGAGCTTTTAAGCGAATATGATATGTTCGCTACATCGGGGCGCGATTACCATTTCTACATTACCGATGCCGCAGGAAACGGCTGCGTTGTCGAATGGGATCCTTTGGATTCTGGTAGAAAAATGATAGTAACTCCAATGCGGGCAATCACTAACTTTTATGCAGCTTACAAGGACAAAGTAAAGCCCAATCAAAAAAATGGCATGTTTGGGCACGGCAAAGAGCGCTATTTAGCAATTGAAAACGTTTTAGGTGCGAAGGAAAACATGAGCGACGTTCAATGCGCATGGAAGGCTTTGCATGCATCTGCGCAAGAGCCAAACCCGCAAGACATTACCTCCAACACGCAATGGTCAGCTGTTTATAATAATGAGTGCCCTGGCGTTTGCGTTGCACTTCGCCGTCACTGGGACGATAAACATACATTTTCGTTATAGTTTGCCTTAAGCCTGAAAGCATTTACATAAAGCTACTCAACCAGCACTTCGCACTCTTTGCCACTAAACGCAATGCCCATTTTAAAGATTTGCTTTAGGTG
>CAYVDR010000297.1:0-1518 GCA_964450625.1 uncultured Senegalimassilia sp. | reverse complement strand
CAAACGATTACTTTGAATTTAGGATTGTTCAGGTTGGTTGTCACTATGCAGGAAGTTCAAATACAACATCGGACGGCACTGTTCTAACTTGGCAAGGCATTCACGCATTTAGTCATTCAATGTCCATGAATTCAAGCGGCTCATCAACAGGCGGCTGGCCTTCGTGTGAAGTAAGAACTGCCTGTAATGGCACGCTTTTAAATTCTCTGCCAGGGCTTAAAGGCGACATGATGTCTGTTACGAAATACACTAATAATGGTTATGGTGCCACATCACAAACCCCAACACTTACTTCTACCACTGATAAAATATGGCTTATGAGCATGAGCGAAGGCTACGACGGTTATGGAAGTACAAAAAATGGAGAAGGGCTTCAGTATGCATTTTGGAGCAACCGTGGAATAAAACTTACCAATTCAACAAACTATGGCATTACTGGCATGGGGTACCAACGTGATGGTTCAAGACCTACAGACAATGGGTCAACAGACTGGATGGGGTGGTTTCGTTCAGCAAACACAACCATATTAAACGATTTCATGTGGATCAATTCCAAAGGCATTACTAACCAAAACAATTTGAACAACGCGCAGTGTAAGCTTCCAATTGTACCAACGTTTGCATTTGGTGTCCCCTACACCGTAAAGTTCAACGGCAACAGAAACACTTCGGGAACCATGAGTGACCAAACAGGGCGTGTGCTAAACGATGGCAAAAAGCTTACTGCTAACGCATTTTACAAAGATGGCTACGGCTTTAAATGTTGGAACACAAAAGCCGATGGCACAGGCGTGAGCTTTAGCGACAAAGAAGCAGCAAACATTGCATTTGATGGCTCAAGTGAAGTTACGCTTTATGCGCAGTGGGTTGAACTTGGCGATTATTGGATTGCCCCTTCGTACAAAAAAACAACGTCTAACACAGCACCTGCAGTAAATGACGCCTACACAAACCCAGAAACCGGCGTTGTTAAAAACCGCACGCAAATTCAAGAGGATGTAAAAGTTTTAAACGATGTTAACCACGAAAAGTACACGCTTGAAAAATACAACGAAGTCCACAATGAGTACAAAAAGTACATGGACAACGACAGCTACCATTTGTACTCAAAATACGACGGAGCAGCCGCAACAGCAAGAAGTGCAGACAATTATTTGGAATTTAGAATTGTGAACATTGGCAGCCACTTAGCAGGCACTACGGGTAAGAAGAAAGCTGATGGTACTGTTTTAACATTTATGCTAACACACAGTTTAACAACGTCTTACCCTTACAACGAAGCGCATGGCAACACAAATGGTTGGGCTGGGTCTAACTTGTACACACGTTTAAATTCTTCTACTGGCTATTTCTATACAAAGTTTGCAGCAGGCTTGCGCTCCGACGCCATGAAGGTTACGAAATATTCAACAAAGGGTGGTGGTAGTGCTACTGCAGCTGTAACGGAACTTGTGAGCGCAGCGTCGCAGTTCTGGGTGCCTTCATGTACGGAACTTACAGGCTTTACTGAAGCTGGCT
>CAYVDR010000296.1:0-1536 GCA_964450625.1 uncultured Senegalimassilia sp. | reverse complement strand
AGCAAATTTAATTTTGGCTTAAGTGTTGACAATGCAAAGTTTGTTTCATAGCATTTTAGCTTGGAAAGGAAGTTATGGTAAAACCGAAAAGAGGTGTATAAAAGCAACATGAGCCGCTACGCTGGTTTTTCTAAAATGGGTTTTACTTTATCTGGCAGAAATGCCTTGTATTTGTATGGGTTAACCTCCCTTGACGATTCAGTAGTATTTATCGAATCAAATTCAACTGGCGGCATGCTAAGGGGTGTTTGTGTTGTTCCAGAAAGTGAAAACCCTAAAAATGTTAGAGGGTTTAAATGCGCTTCTTTAGAAAAAGCAATGATTGATTTTATGAAATACCCTTATGATGATTCTGGAGTAATTGAGGCTTCTGAAATGCTGGATGAACAAGAAATTATGAGGGTTGTTGCATATGCCAAGAATACTAACAACACACACTTGCTAAATGATTTTCGGTGGGCAGAATTCTTTGAGGCTTATTTATGACTGCTTACCTAGACTACAGCGAATTACCAAGTTTATTTAACGATGAACATCTTGATGAATCAGAGCGGATGGCAATCAAAGTTGCATACCTTTTTATGAAAGATGACTTTTTAAAAGGGTCTTTGGTAGGTGCTTATTCGCTTTATATTAACAATTTGGTTTTTGGAGCTAGCAAAACGTTTAATACTGCCCGAAAAACAAAGGATTTAGACTTTTCTGTTTACGCACGCAATAACATTGATGAACACCTAGATGCATGGGTTCAAAAAAATAATTTCACCCTCATAAAAAAGCGCTATACGAAGAATAATAACATTAAAATGCGCATTCAAGTGCCAAACTCTGGTGGTGAGCCTAGCTTCCTAAACATTGATATTATGTTTAATTCTGCTATGAGGCAGCAAGCGGTTGCAAGTTACAATTTAATTCTAAAAGAAAAACTAAATTTAAAACTGCGCATGATGGACCGCAGGTTGAAAGACCTTATAGATGTTCTTTTAGGTTTTAGGAATTTTTACCCAAGTGGCATTACAAAGGCAGAAATTTTGGGAATGATTGACAGCTTACAAGTGCTTGAAAATGGTCTGAGTAAACAAAATTTTGAACTATGTATGCAACAAGCTGAAAGTTTTGAACCAAAATCAATAAATGGCATTTCAATACAAGAATATGTGAGTGAATTTTTTTCCATGTTGGAAGGCTTAAACGATGAAGCTTTGAAAAGTACTGACCGCTTTATAGATGGGTACTGGGAATACAGTTAAACTAATGCCAAAAGAATTGTTAATTACGTTTGGCTTGACCATAACTACAAAGTGTAGTTCTTGTTTCTAATAACTTACAAAAGCAATTGCAAAGGAGTTTAAAAATGATTAAGGCACGCCCAGACTTGCAGGATGAAAGCATTAAGCTTTATGAAATATGGAAACAAAAAGGTATGAAATATGACGAACTTGAAAACATTATTTATAAATACGGTTCTATCGATTTAAAAAAAAGGTATGAAGGGATAAAAGCAGAACCTGAGTTTGAGGCTTAATAAAGGGCGCA
>CAYVDR010000295.1:0-1539 GCA_964450625.1 uncultured Senegalimassilia sp. | reverse complement strand
AGGGCAGGGCATGTAGATACATGAAGGTGTAGCTTATATGCCAAGCAGCAAGAATCTATGGTCACGCCACAGGGCAGGGTGAGTGGTTAGTGCTCTACAACACGAATTTTGCAGGTTTTTGTTATTTTACAATGCCAATTTTGCAGGTTTTGGCGATTTTACAACACGAATTTTGCAAAAAGTGCTGGTTAGGGCTATAATCTTCCTTTGATAAAGTATTAAAGGGGATTTTATGCTTGAGCGCAAAATTGAAAACAAATTCTTAACTTGGAAGAAAACCAGAACAAAGCAAGGGCTTCTTGTGACTGGGGCACGCCAAGTTGGAAAAACAAGCAGCATTCAGCAGTTTGCTAAAAAACATTACGAACGCCTGGTTAAAATTGATTTCGTTGAACAACCCCAAGCAATAGAACTGGTAAAAAATGCTCGCAACATAGATGACTTGCTAATTAGAATTACGTCACTCTCAACAAAACCTGTGTTGCCCCAAAAAACGCTGATATTTTTCGACGAGGTGCAGCGTTGCGGTGATGCAGTAACTTGGATGCGATACCTTGCAGAAGATGGGCGTTTTGATGTTGTATATTCTGGGTCGATGTTGGGTGTTGAAGCCTATGATTTTCGTTCTCTTCCAGTTGGTACAATAGACATTATTGAAATGTTTCCGCTTGATTTTGAAGAGTTTACCTGGGGCTTCGGTGTTGATAAGTCGCTTTGGGGCATTGTAAGGGAATGTTTTGCAGCAAAAAGCGAAGTGCCCAAATATTTACACACCAAATTTATGGACTTGTTTTGTAAATATGTGCTGGTTGGTGGCATGCCTGAAGCGGTTGATTTGTTTGTTAAAACAAACGATACTGCAGCCATGCGCCAGCGCCAAGTGAGCATCCTTGACACATATCGCGCAGACATTACTCGCTACATCACTAATAAAAAGCATGCACAAAACGTTAAAACAATTTATAACGCCATGCCAGCGCAGTTAAATAAAGAGAACAAACGGTTTATTGTTTCAGGAATTGACAAAAAACGCCGCTTTGAAGACATGCAGTCTAACTTCGATTGGTTGACTGGGGCGGGCGTGGCGCTTTATGTTAAACGCGCCCTTGAGGCAGCGTTTCCACTAGGTATGAACAGGGAAGACAGCTACTTCAAATTCTACTTAAACGACGTTGGGCTTTTGTTCTCGACATTTTCGCAAGCCAGTGTGCAAGCAATAATCACTAACTCTAAAGACCTTAACTTTGGGGCTGCCTTTGAAAACGTTGTTGCGCAAGAATTTAGGGTGCATGGGCATAAAGACATGTTTTATTTCAACAACAAAAAAATTGGCGAGGTTGATTTTTTACTAGAGGATGGTCGCACGCCAAAAGTGTTGCCTGTTGAAGTGAAATCGGGGAAATATTTCACAAAGCACGCAGCCTTAGACAGGCTTTTGAGCGTTTCAAACTACAACATTGAAAGTGCTTTTGTGTTGCAAAGGGGCAATTTGTTTCAAAGCAAGGCTAATGCGAAAATTACGTATTTGCCAATGTATAT
>CAYVDR010000294.1:0-1544 GCA_964450625.1 uncultured Senegalimassilia sp. | reverse complement strand
CCAACGTGACCGTTATAGCCATCGCCGTAGCTTATCCACAAAACATCACCTGGCTCGGCAGCCTCAACTGGCAATGCCTGCGCAGCTGCATAATAAAGTGCTTCGGTTTGGTGGGGCACCGATTTACCAACCTGCAAATAAGCCCAGCGTACAAGCCCTGAACAGTCAAAAGTTTCAGGCCCTTCTGCACCCCAAACATAAGGGCAACCAATTCGGGACAGAGCATAATCAACAACAGAACCTGTTGCTGGAATTGGGGTGGAAGGCACAGTGTAGGCATATTGCTTGCGCACCTTAGCAGAAGCTGCTGCTGCCTCGTCAGCACGGTCGCGGTCTGTCAGTTCAGAAAGAGCCTGCTGAGCCTCTTCATCTAGCGCATCAAAAATTTTCTGCATGTCAGAAACTTTTTGCTGGGCGGTATTTTTTGTTTTTTCCGCTTGAGCTGCAGCATCTTTAGCGTCTTGTTCGTACTGCTCCAGCAAGACTTTGTTTTCCTCAGTTTGGTCACGCAAGTTACGAGTTTCCTCGATCATTTTTTCGTCGTTACTGTTAAGAACCTCATACATGTCAAGCCCGGTAGTAAATTCCTTCCAAGAAGTGGAGCCTAACAGCAAATCAAGGAACGTGAAATTGCCAGCTTTGTACATGCTTACACAACGCTTAGACAAACGGTCTTGCAAAATGTCAATTTTTGTATCGGCATCTTCAATGCTCATCTGGGCATTTTTAACATTTTGCACAGCTTCTTCGTGGTCGTCTAACGCCTTGTAATATTTTTGCGATGCTTCGCCTAGTTCATGCTGCAATTGTAAAACACGCTGATGAACAGCATCAGCCTGTGCAAGTTTTTCTTCAGCATCAGGCTCGTTATTCTTTTCCTTCTCTTCCTCTTCCTTCTTTTTTTCTTCTTCGGTTTTTTCCTTATTTTCTGTGCTTTCTTTATTGTCAGTTTTATTTTCTTCTTTGGCACTTTCACTACTTTGCGAATTTGAACCGCTTGTTATTGTGCTTGTGCTAGTGTTTGAGTTGTTGGTATCTTTAGTTTCGCTGTTGCTAGAATTTGAAGTTTCAGTTTCGTTTTCACCAAGTGCAATGCCGTTGCCTAAAGCTGCACTAACACCAATGCCAGCAGCACCCACAACAAAAAGCCTGCGGTCAATAAGTTTTAATTTTGACACAAAAACCCCCATGCAATTGAAGTTACATTTTCACTTGCAAACTCATAAACTCAAAGCATTCATTATGAACGCAAAACACCCCAAAACGCAAAAAATTATACCCGCAACACAACGCGGGTATAATTTCTACAATTTTAGTAAGATATTGTGGGAACAAAAGCCCAAACCACAAACAGTTGCGCTAGCGTTAATTTAAAAGCAACAGCCCAAACAGGGCAAATTTGCCCTAACAAACCCTTAATCTAAATGGAATGCGCAAGGCAAATCAACGCTTATGCACGAGTGCTTTTGTATCAAAACTCTACCAAATTCCTACAACCCCTCAATAGCACACTCATGCTGCTTGTTTTCTGCATCCCATGCAAT
>CAYVDR010000293.1:0-1549 GCA_964450625.1 uncultured Senegalimassilia sp. | reverse complement strand
ATTTAGTGCAAGCTGCCTTGTTTTTGCTGTTGGCTTAGTATTACGCGGAAGGCCAACAGTGCCAAACAGACCACCCTCAACAACCTCAACAGCTGGCAGGTGCACTTTAACTTGCTCCTGCTCTACCGCAGACACAATGCCCACTTGCTTCTTAATTTCTGAGAGCTGCGCGCGCGGGTTGCCTAAGAACTTAACAGGGGACACATCCTTATAAAGCGGCTTCACCTCGCGTGTTATTAGGTTTATAAACGTTGATTTACCAGCACCATTAGGGCCTAGCAGCACAACGTTTTCACCCTGGTTAAGTTTAAACTTGTTGATATGCAAAATTGTTTTGCCGCATCGCTTAACACAGGCATCATTAAATTCAAACAAAGGAACACTGTTATTGTTAGCATTATTGGCGCTGTTAAAACCGCTCATATTAAACCCCCTCAAAGAAATAAAAAAAGGAAGCCTAAACATTAGGCTTCCTTCATTTTAGTTGTTTAGCAATTTATTGCTAGCAGTATTAGTTGCTGGACTGCTGGTTGCTGTTTGTGCTACTGCTGCTATTGTTGCTGCTACTACTGTTGTTTGAGCTACTGGAAGAATTCGAAGAATCGCTTGAGCTTGTGCTGGAAGAACTGTTTGAGCTGCTTGTGTTGCTTGATGAGCTGTCAGTGCTGCTGGAACTTGAGCTTGTGCTTGACGATGTGTCGCTGCTGCTAGAGCTTGAGCTGGAATCTGTTGAAGAGCTGCTTGAATCACTTGACGATGTGCTTGATGAGCTGTCGGATGATTGGTACTTAGACATGTCAACATCGTAAGGCAAGCCTTGTGGCATATCTTTTACTTCGTAGCCACCTTCGTTCTTTTTCTCTTCTACCCAGTTTTGGTATTCAGTGCTTTCATTTTGTGACTGCAATGATTCTTTAATTGTGTCTTGCCATTCCTGTGGGATTTGGCTGATTTCTGTAACCTTAACTGTTTCTTTGCCGTCATCGCCTGTTTGCTTAGGAGCAGTGAAAACATCGGTGCACTTGATAATGTGAATGCCATAGCTGCTTGTTACAAGCCCGCTAACTTGGTCTTTCTGCAAGTTAGCAAGTGCATTTGTGTATTCCTCGACGAAGGAATTTGTTTTATCCCAGCCAACGTTGCCACCGTCTTCAGCAGAAGATGTGTCTTTGGAATATTGCTTTGCAGCGGTTGCAAAATCAAGCTCGCCAGAGTTAATTTTGTTCAGCACTTCCTGGGCTGTGGCCTCATCGCCTGAATCAAACAAAATGTGGGAAGATTTTTTAGCGCCATCGTAAGCACTTGCATACATTTGTGCATACGAAACCATGCTGCTGCTGTCAGGCTCTTCAGTGCTCTTGAACGTTTCAAGTAAAGCTTGGTACTTCAACTGAAGTTCAATTTCTGAGCGATATTCTTCTTCAGTCATACCCGCGCTTTCAAGGGCACTTTGCCATTTTTCGTCGGAATCGTAGTTGGCCTTCATTTTTTCGACGTAGCTGTCAATTTCGGAACTGTCAACAGTTACATTGCGCTCTTGTGCGCCAGT
>CAYVDR010000292.1:0-1570 GCA_964450625.1 uncultured Senegalimassilia sp. | reverse complement strand
CACGCTCCAACAATCAATCACAAGCATTTACTCAGTAATTAAAACCTCGGGATTCTTGTATATATTTCACTACAAAAGGTGGCGGATTCTTGTATAATATAGCCCATTCAATGTAGCGGATTCTTGCAAATTACATGTGTGAAGTGGGGTTTTATGGAAAGCATATTCCGAAGAAAATGTTACGACCGCTTGCTTGAGTGGAAGCGCAATTCTGCTGGCAAAACAGCCATTTTAGTTGAAGGTGCAAGAAGGGTTGGCAAAACAACGCTCGTTACCAATTTTGCTGCTAATGAATACTCAGATTTCATTTACATTGATTTTTCCAAGGCTTCAAAAAATACACTAGATTTATTCCACAACGAAAGAGCCAACATTGACACCTTTTTGCGGATGCTGCAACTTGAATACGGCAAGCAGTTAACACCAAGGGATGCTGCGATTATTTTCGATGAAGTTCAGCGCTTCCCAATTGCAAGGGAATATATCAAGCATCTTGTTGCAGACGGGCGTTTTGACTACATTGAAACAGGTTCACTAATATCAATTCGCAAAAATGTTGAAAACATTGTTATTCCTTCCGAAGAAGAGCGCATTAACTTAGACCCGCTTGATTTTGAAGAGTATCTTTGGGCGAATGACCTTAAGCTATATGCAGATGAAATTCGGGAAGCAAGAAATAGTTTGAAACCACTTCCCAACTTTGCGCATTCAAAATGCATGCGTCTTTTTGATGAATACATGCTGGTGGGTGGCATGCCGCAAGCAGTAAAAGCTTATGTTGAGGATGCCGATTTTGCCCGCCCTGATAAAATGAAAAGGCAAATTCTTGACCTTTATCGTGAAGACATACAAAAATTTGGCAATGGTGTTGCCAGGCGTGCAAAAATAATTTTCGATGAAATTCCGGGGCAGCTTTCTTGTGCAAGTAAGCGCTTTAAGTTTGCAAGCCTTAATGGTTCTGGCAGGTTTGAACAGTTTGCCCCAGCCATAAGCTGGTTGTCAGAAGCACACATGGTTAATGTTTGCAGCTTGTGCAATGACCCAAACGTTGGGTATCGTTTGCATGCTGATTCATCTTCCATGAAGTGCTACATGGCAGACACTGGGCTTTTAGTTAGTCTTGCTTTCAATGATGGCCCTGAGCTTATAAATGTTCACAAGGACATACAATTTGGGCGCATTTCAATAAACAAAGGAATGCTGGTTGAAAATGTGATTGCACAACAATTACACGCAAACTGTCATTCACTTTTTTACTATGCATGGAATGAGCCAGCTTTAAAACCAAACGGGAAAGTGCGCCCACGCGAAATTGATTTCTTAATAACACGGGGTTATTCAAATGCGGCAGGAAAACCACGAGTAAGCCCAATTGAAGTTAAATCTTCAAAAGCTTATTCCACTGTTTCACTTGACAATTTTTCCAAGCGGTTTTCAAAGCGTGTGGGCAATGAATACGTTTTACACCCAAAGCAACTAAAGGTAGAAAACGGGCGCCAATTTTTACCCTTATATATGTCGTTTTGCTTGTAACTTTGGCCTAGGTGCATTTATCAAACAAATGGTTTGC
>CAYVDR010000291.1:0-1594 GCA_964450625.1 uncultured Senegalimassilia sp. | reverse complement strand
CACAGCTTAAAGAAATAATGTACAAGGACGTTATTTCGTGTTTGCCAGACGAAACCGAAGAAGACGTTTCGGCAGACATTTTTAAATACGAGCTTTCTGCAATGCCCGTGTGCGATGAACACGGCGTTTTGCTTGGCATTATTACTGTGGATGATGCTTGGGACGCAATTGAAGACGATGTTAGTGACAACAAGAATAACGCTAAAGTTATAAAATGGGTTTGCGCTATTGTTGGTGCTTTGCTGTTCTTAGCTTTGTACACAATAATTATTCTGCATATTGCTGGGGTTAGGGCATAAGCCATGCATAAACAAACTGAACACGCCACGCAAGCAGTGGAAACCAAAAGCCAAAGCGCCGAACAAGTTAAAAATAACGGCACAAAACAAAAAAACAAATTCTTGTTGGTGTTAGCAGCGCTGGGACCTGGCATTGTCACCGCAATGGCTGGTAATGATGCTGGTGGTATTTCAACATATTCCACAGCTGGTGCAAGTTTTGGTTTTGCCACACTGTGGGTAATTCCACTTATGTGCATTTTGCTAATTGTAGTTGAAATGACAGCGGCAAAAATGGGTGCTGTAACAGGCAAGGGCTTTGCAGCACTCATTCGCGAACGTTTTGGAATTAGGCTTACAACCTTGGCCATGCTAGCCCTTTTGCTTGGCAATGTATGTACAACGTTTTCGGAATTCGCAGGCATTGCTTCAGGCATGGAAATGTTTGGGGTAAGCAAATACATTGCGGTGCCAGTAGCTGCGCTAGCTGTGTGGCTTTTGATTGTTGGCGGCAGCTATAAGCGGGTTGAAAAAGTGTTTTTAGTTCTCTCACTTGTGTTTTTGACGTACGTTGTTGCAGCTTTTTTAGCTAAGCCCGATTGGGGCAGCACTGCTGTAAACACGTTTGTGCCGCAAATTGTTGGTGACCAAAGCTTCATTTCACTTGTAATTTCCATGATAGGCACAACAATTGCGCCGTGGATGCTGTTTTTTAACCAAAGCAATGTTGTTGAAAAAGGCACAACAACAGCTGATATGTTCAGCCAGCGCGTAGACGTTGTTTCTGGCACAATTGCTGCGTGTGCTGTTGCGTGGTTTATTATTGTTACCACAGGCACTGTGCTTTTTCCTGCTGGAATTACAATAAACGATGCAGCTGATGCCGCGCGCGCACTTGCACCTTTTGCGGGGCAGTACGCGGAAGCACTTTTTGCCATTGGGCTTATTGCAGCATCGTTTTTGGCAGCTTGCGTGCTACCACTTACAACTGCATTTGTCATTTGCGAAGCATTTGGTTGGGAAGCTGGCGTTTCTTTCAAGTGGAAAGAAGCGGCAATTTTCAAAAGCATATTCACGTTTGTTATTTTTGCATCCGCAGTTATTGTTTTAATACCAAACATAAACCTTATGCAAATAATGCTAACGGCGCAATTTGTAAACGGCCTAGTGCTGCCAGTGCTTTTAGTGTTCATGGCGCTAATTTCAGCGGATAGCCGAATAATGGGTAATTTCAAGAATGGTCGCATCTCACAAATTTTAATTTGGGTTTGTGTTGCAATAGTGACATTGCTCACTGCGGTTTTGCTTGTAATGCA
>CAYVDR010000290.1:0-1612 GCA_964450625.1 uncultured Senegalimassilia sp. | reverse complement strand
CGCATGCCAAGCCCAAACAAAACCCTTGCAAACGGGCGTGTTTTCGATTCCTCAATTGCAGCAAACACCTTCTTTGCCACAACAGGCCCAAGCACAATTTCTTCGCCACTTTTATTTTTGCGCCCCATGCTTAAAGTGGCAAGTTCAGCTTCAGAAAGCGTGTAATAATCGGCAACATCACTAAGTTTGCCAGCATCAATTAAGCGACGCACAAGTTCTTTGCCCATGCCATCGATGTCCATGGCACCACGGCTAACCCAATGAAGCAGCCGCTCTTGCGCTTGGGCTGGGCAATCAATTGATATGCAACGAAAGTCGGCTTCAGCTTCTTCGCGCACAACCAGGCTTTTGCAACTTGGGCATTCTTGTGGCATGTTCCACACATGGGTGCCTTCTGGGCGCAAAGACATAACAGGCCCCACAATTTCGGGAATGACATCGCCTGCCTTGCGCACAATTACAGTGTCGCCAATGCGCACGTCCTTGCGGTGCACTTCATCTTCGTTGTGAAGCGTGGCACGGCTTACAGTTGAGCCTGCAACTTTAACGGGCTCAAGCTCAGCCACTGGTGTAAGTTTGCCCGTGCGGCCAACTTGCACTGTGATGTTAACAAGCTTTGTTGTTTGCTCCTCGGGCGGAAACTTATATGCAATTGCCCAGCGTGGCGCACGTGCGGTATAGCCCATGTTGCGCTGCTGGTCGAAATTGTTTACTTTTACTACAACGCCATCAATTTCGTAAGGCAGCGCGTCGCGGCGCTTCAGTGCGCTCTCGCAAAACTCATGCACCTGCGCCACAGAATTAACAAGCGCAATGTCGGGGTTTACGTGAAAGCCAGCTTTGCCAAGCCACTGCAAAAGCTCCCACTGTGAAGAAATGTTTAAGTCGCCTTCCGCAGCTGTAGCATAAACAAATGTTAGCAAGTCGCGCCCAGATGTTACTTTAGGGTCCTTTTGACGCAGACTGCCAGCAGCGGCGTTGCGTGGGTTTGCAAATGGCGTTTTACCAGCAGCTTCGGCTTGTGAATTTAGCGAGTTAAAACTTTTCTTGGGCATGTAGCATTCGCCACGCAGCTCAATTGGCGTGTTTAAGTTCTTTATAGCATCAAGCGCTTGTTTTTGCATGCGAAGTGGCACGTCTTTTACTGTGCGCACATTTGCTGTAATGTCCTCGCCTGTTGTGCCGTCGCCCCTTGTTGCTGCACGCATAAGCCTGCCAGCTTCATACGTAAACGCAACCGATGAGCCATCAATTTTAAGCTCGCACACAAGCTCGGGGATTTCGCCAAAAAACTCCCGCACACGCCCAAGCCATGCATCAAGCTCACCAAGGCCCATTGCATCGTCAAGCGAATACATGCGCCGTGCGTGTTTCACAGCCACAAACTGCTCGCCCACATAGCCACCAACACGCTGCGTGGGGCTTGCAGGGTCAATGAATTCTGGGTTTTTGGCCTCAAGCGCACGAAGCTCATGCATTAGCGAATCGAATGCACCGTCGCTTATTGCTGGCGCATCCTTCGCATAATACAAATAGCTGTTGTGTTCAATTTCTTCACGCAAGTTTTCAATGCGCGCTTTAATTTGTTCTTTGCTTGTCATAAACGTCTTTC
>CAYVDR010000289.1:0-1649 GCA_964450625.1 uncultured Senegalimassilia sp. | reverse complement strand
TACATTGCAGATGCAATTAATAAGCAAGTAAGTGTTGTGGAAGTGTTGAAGTAAGTTTTAGTTGTCGTGAGGGTGGTATTGCTCATTTAACCTTAGCAGCTGCCTTTGACACATGGCGGATGGCTGCAGGAATTTCTGTAATAATGTCTTCGGGTACAACGCAAATGTCTGTAAACTTTTCAGCTGCTATTATGCCAGCGTGGGCATGCAAAGTGGTGCCCAGCATGCAAGCGTCAACGCTTTTTATGCCTTGCGCAAGAAGGCTTGCAATCATGCCAGCCAAAACATCACCCGTGCCAGCTTTTGCAAGTGCTTGCGTGCCACTGTTCATTTTGTAAGTTGCATTGCCATTAGAAACAAAGGTTGTAGGCCCTTTTACAACTGCAACAACCCCGTAAGCAAGCGAGAGCAGTTGTGCAAGCTTGGCAGGGCTGTTTGTGGGCAGACCAAATTCGTCTGCCAAGGTTTTTGCCTCACCAGCGTGCGGGGTTATAACAGTTTCAAACCCATCAACAAAACGCTGTTTTAAAATTTGCCTAGCATCACTTGTTGCAAGGCTTGCAATGCCACCACCATCAACAAGGACTGGCTGTGTTGTGCCTGAAAGTGTGCTGCAAACAAGTTCGTGACTTTCAGGTGTGTTCTTTTGCATGCCACTGCCAACTAAAAAAGCCGTGGGGTGGCAATTTTTTGTGCGAAATGCTTCGCTAAGTTGCAACCAAGACGCAACGACAATTGAAGGTGCTGCAGCCGCTCGCACGCTTGCCACAACTTCAGGTGCACAAAAAACTTGCGTGTACCCAGCCCCCATGCGCTGGCCTGCAAGCGCTGCAAGCGCTGCTGCACCTGGGTAATCGCTGCAACCTGCAATGCACACAAGCTTGCCGCGGCTGTATTTGTTAGCGTCTTTTGCAGGTTGTGGCAATAAGCTTGCCAGCTGCGTTGGCGAGTATTTTTTAGTGTGCGCCAATTACTGAACCTGCTTATTTTGTGACTGCGTTGCGCGTTCGCTTTCGCTTGGCGCAGCAGCATTTACGCCTGCATTGTTGGTTTTGCCGCCTTCATCAGGTGCTGGAGCATCCAAGTCGTCCAAAATTGAGCGCGCTTGCTTAAATTGCTTTGCAAGCTTTTCCATTGGCGTTTCAGTTTCTTGTTTCTTAACTGCCGAGTTTTCAGTTATTGCCATGGCGCATGCAACAGCTTCTGTGTGAGTGTAAGAAAGGGAAATTGCGATTTCTTTCACACCCAAATTCTTTGCAACTTCTTTAGCCTTACCGGAAAGCATAATGTAGGGCTTGCCTTTTGTGTTGCGACAAACCTCAATGTTTCTGGGAGTTATGCCCTTCGAAAAGCCAGTTCCAAGGGCTTTTAGCACAGCTTCTTTTGCAGCAAAGCGTGTGGCGAAGTGCGCATGCGGCATTGCAGTTGACTCGCAATAGCAGCATTCTTCGCAACTGAAAACGCGACGAGCAAACGAAGGGGTGCGTGCAAGTATAGCCTGCATGCGTGAGATGTCTACAATGTCAACGCCAAGCCCTGTATCTTGCTTGTTGCTTTGGAAATTCTCGGATTGCTCGCTGGTGTTGTTAGCTTCAAAGTTTTGCAAAGCGCCTCTATTCCACAGTTACTGATTTGGCCAAGTTGCGTGG
>CAYVDR010000288.1:0-1654 GCA_964450625.1 uncultured Senegalimassilia sp. | reverse complement strand
GCACCTGCCCACATTAAATTAGCCTCCTTTCTGCCTTTGGGCAGGTGGTTGCATGTAAAACCGCCAGTTGGGAATTCCTAGCTGGCGGTTTTTTTGCATCTTTTTACAATCTTTAGCATTTTCTTAACAAAGTTTTGCTTGAGTAACACAAAGTATCATGTTAAACCAACAGTGCAGTTTTTAGTGAATTTTGTTAATCGAGTAGTGCAAATTATGCTATATTTTGCTCATCGCACAGTGCAAAATGGTATTAGGGAGCAAGTGTCATGGACGAACTTTATGAGTATATGCATAACCAAATCCAGCAAATTAAAAGCACTTTTAAAAGGTATATGTATGAACGTCTGCCTTGGGAAGCAAGGATGTTTGCGCTTATTGGACCCAGAGGTGTTGGAAAGACAACACTGTTTTTGCAGAGGATTAAAGATGCGCATAAAAGCAATGAAGCGCTTTATGTGTCGTTGGACCACATTTATTTTGCCAGCCACACTCTTCTTGAACTCGCAGGTGATTTTTACAAGTATGGGGGCAAGTTTTTGTACGTTGATGAGGTGCACAACTACGAAAACTGGGCGCGTGAACTTAAGAACATTTATGATGCTTTTCCCAGTTTGCACATTTATTTCACTGGGTCGTCAGCCTTAAACATTTTAAACAGCGAGGCCGACCTTAGCAGACGTGCGCCGATTTATCAAATGCAAGGGCTGTCGTTTCGCGAGTTTTTGTGCATGCGAAAAAACATGAGCATAAACCCTTTCACGCTGGATGAAATTTTGGCTGGAAGAGCAGAATTAGCTGAAATAGAACGCCCGCTTGCATTGTTTAAAGAGTATTTGGAAACTGGGTACTACCCTTTTATGCACGATGATTCTAGCAACATTTTGGTTGAACAAATTGTAAATGCTACATTGCAATTTGACATCCCTGTTTGCGCAAAATTAAGCCTTGAGACTGGCAGAAAACTGAAAAAACTTCTTGCTGCCATTGCCGAATCTGTTCCGTTTAAGCCGAATGCTTCCAAATTGGCAAAGAAAATTGGTGTTAGCAGGAACAGCATAAACGAATACCTTGCACTAATGGAAAATGCAGGAATGATTGCTCGCTTGCGGGTTGCGCACGCAAGTTTTGCAGACCTTGGAAAAGTTGAAAAGGTTTATTTGGACAACACAACAATAATGAATGTTTTAGCAGGGAAAAATGCAAACATTGGCTGCATGAGGGAGACGTTTTTTCTGAATCAAATGCGAGTTAACAATAATGTCTGTGCGTCAAAAGAATCTGATTTTGAAATTGATGGCAAAACTTTTGAAGTTGGTGGCAAAAATAAAACTGGCGAACAAATTAAAGGCATAAATAGAGCTTTTCTTGTCAAGGACAACATAGAAAAGTCCTACCTAAACACAATCCCTCTTTGGTGCTTTGGTTTAAACTATTAAACCAAAGCGTTTAAGCAGGCACAACGCTTATGTCAAGGCTGTGACTTGGCTTTTTAATTGGCAGCATGCTTATAAATTGTTTTATTTTATTGCAAAAATTAGTGTGGGCATGCCCAGAAGTAAGTTTTGCAATTAACAAGTACTTTTTAACGCCCAGCCAAAAGTTCAAATTCTGGAAACTGTCATTTGCTGTTGTTTTTAGGTTTTGCTAGGTTTAT
>CAYVDR010000287.1:0-1693 GCA_964450625.1 uncultured Senegalimassilia sp. | reverse complement strand
ACACCCCGTTGATAAGTTTTGAACCTTAAGTGGGACAGAACAAGTAGGGGCCTCTGGAGAATCCCTGTTGGGTGCCGAAGGGGCAAGGCAAAAGTAAAGTTTTACATTTGCTGAAACTCTCAGGCAAAAGGACAGAGCAAGCTTTTAGTTTTACCTTGCGCCTTTCTTTTTTGCGTTCACGCTCAACGAATTCATTTTCCACTAAGCCTCACATTTACTTTCTTTCCCGCTTATAAGCAGGGTGTTTGCCTTTAAGCGATTGTAGGAAAAGAAGTAAAAAAGTGAGGTTAATTGTGAATGATTTCTTTTCATGCGTAAACGATGCTCTAACATCAATTGATGACATTATCTGGGGCGTGCCGCTTATGGTTTTAATTATGTTCGGTGGCATTTTGCTTACTGTGCGTCTGCGAGGCTTGCAATTCAGGCAGCTTGGTCGTGCGCTTCGCTACATGTTAAAAAACGAAGAGGGGGGCAGCGGGGAGGTTACAAGTTTTGGTGCGCTTTGCACAGCTCTTTCAGCAACAATAGGCACAGGCAACATCGTTGGCGTGGCAACTGCAATTGTCTCTGGCGGCCCTGGTGCTATGTTTTGGATGTGGGTTGCGGCACTTTTTGGCATGGCAACAAAATATTCAGAGGGCTTGCTTGCTGTAAAGTACAGAAGCATTGAAAGCGACGGGCACGTGCTTGGCGGGCCTTTCTACTACATTGAGCGTGGCATGAAAAAAATCTTCCCACAAATTTCTTGGGTTTGGCTTGCAAAAATTTTCGCATTCTTCGGGATGTGTGTAGGGCTTTTTGGAATTGGCACATTTACTCAGGTAAACTCAATATCTTCAGCAATTACAGGCTTTTTTGACCCCAACAGCGCAGCAACCATAAACATTATTGGGCGTGACTATTCAATTGCCACTGTAATTGGTGGGCTTATAATCGCTGTACTTGTAGGCCTTGTTGTAATTGGCGGCATAAAGCGCATCGCAAGCGTGTCCGAGCGCATTATTCCTGCAATGGTTGTGCTCTATGTTGGCTTTTCGCTAATTTTAGTTGTGGCTAACTTCGACAAAATCCCTGATGCCCTTGTAACAATCGTGCAAAGCGCATTTGGCTTGCGTGCTGCAGCTGGTGGTGCGCTAGGTGCAATAATCATTGCAATGCAAAAAGGTGTTGCTCGTGGCATTTTCTCTAACGAAGCTGGTTTGGGTTCTGCCCCAATTGCTGCAGCAGCTGCACAAACAAAAGAGCCTGTGCGCCAAGGTCTAGTTTCAATGACAGGCACGTTTTTGGACACAATTGTGGTTTGCTCCATGACTGGCCTTGCTCTTGTGATGACAGGTGCCTACAACATTGCGGGCTTGGAAGGCTCTGCAGTTACAACAGCAGCTTTTCAAGCAGGGTTGCCTTTTTTGCCTTCCGAGCTGGTTGCATTTGTTGTGATGGCATGCTTGGCGCTGTTTGGGTTCACAACAATTCTTGGCTGGGATTATTATGGCGAGCGCTGCTTGGAATACTTCAGCAACGGCAACATGAAGGCTGTTAAGGTTTACAGGTGGCTCTACATTGCTGCAATATTCATTGGCCCTTACATGACGGTTTCTGCCGTGTGGACAATTGCCGACATATTCAACGCATGCATGGCAATTCCAAACATGATTGCGCTAATTGTACTTTCAGGTGTTGTGGCACGCGA
>CAYVDR010000286.1:0-1705 GCA_964450625.1 uncultured Senegalimassilia sp. | reverse complement strand
TATGAAACCCTGCCAAATGCGTGCGGAGAAATGCTTGAACCAGCGCCAGTAAGCAAATTTGTTAATGTTGATTTTGAAGTGCGTGGCTGCCCAATTGACACTATGGAATTTGTTGAAGTGTTGCAAAGTGCAATTTATGGCTCTAACAAAAACGCTAAAACGCAAACAATGTGTGCTGACTGCAAGCGCAATAATTCCGATTGCTTTTTTGCAAGTGGCACTTTGTGCATGGGGCTTGTAACGCAGGCGGGCTGTAAGGCAAAATGTGTTGCAAAGGGCAGGCCTTGCAATGGCTGCCGCGGGGTTTCTCGGGCTGCTAATTTGGAAAGTGCAAGGCAAGTTTGTGATCGCTTTGGCGTTGACGTTGCTCAGTTTGATGACGCATTGCAGCTGTTTAATAAAGGCTTTTTAGCTCCGCAAACTTGCGAGTAAAACTTGAATTTAAGAGGTGTTTAATGTCTAAAGCGCACATTTCAGTTGACCATGTTGCCCGCGTTGAAGGGCACGGTAACATTCATGTCGAAATTGAAGCTGGCAGTGTTAAAACTGTTGAAATGAATGTAGTTGAGCCAGCACGCTTGTTTGAGGCAATGGTTCGTGGGCGCAATTTTGCAGATGTGCCTTACATTGCAAGCCGCATATGCGGCATTTGCTCGGCAAGCCATGTTGTTACGGATTTGCTTGCCATTGAGCGTATTTTTGGCGTTGAGGTTAGCGCACGCACCCATGCGTTGCGTGAGTTGCTTATTTATGGAAGCTACTTGCAAAACCATGCATCGCACTTGTTTGTGTTTGCAGCACCCGATTACTTAAACATGCCAAGTGTGTTTCCGCTTGCCGAAGTTAACAAGGAATTGTTTGATAAAGCACTTAAGCTTAAAGCTTTAGGCAACAAATTGTGCAACGCTGTTGGTGGCCGCTCAATTCATCCTATATGTGCTGTTGTGGGTGGCTTTACAGCTGAGCCTAGCGCTGAAGAGTTTTTAGAATTAGCTAAAAGCCTTGAAGCTGCCATGCCTTTTGTTCGTGAAGTGGTTGATTTGTTTGCAGGTTTTGAAGTTCCAGAAATTGAGACTGAGGGCAATATGCTTGCCATGGTTGAAGCGGGAAGGTACCCAGTTTGCACAAGCAGCCAAGCGAAGTTTTTACAAAGCGAAAATGCTTTTGATGCTGGCAGTGCGCTCAAGCAAATTGAGGAATATGAAGTTGACCATTCCGCGGCTTTGTTTGCACGCGAAAAAGCAAGTGGCAAGCCATACTTTACAGGCGCTCTTGCGCGCATAAATGCCTCGTGGGCAAACTTAAGCAAGGAAGCTAAATTCGCATCTGCAAAAGCAAATTTGCGTCCGCTTAAATTAAACCCATTTCTAAATAATGTAGCACAAGCAGTTGAACTTGTTGATGTGTGCGTGCGCTGTGCGCAAATTTGCAAAGAGCTTGCAAACCCTAAAGGTGCGCTTGCAATGTCTAGCAAGCCTGTGCAGTTTGACGTTTGCGCTGGCAGTGCGACAGGCTTTACTGAAGCCCCTCGCGGTGTGCTGTTTCACAATTTAGAGCTTGATTCAAAAGGGTGCGTAAAACATGCAACAATTCTAACGCCTACAGCACAAAATTGTGCAAACCTAGAAGCCGACATGCGCTTGCTTGCCGAAAACCTTGTTGCAGCTGGGGCAGGGGAGGCGCAAATTCGTACAGAAATTGAAAA
>CAYVDR010000285.1:0-1726 GCA_964450625.1 uncultured Senegalimassilia sp. | reverse complement strand
CAAGTGACGACTGGGACAAAAAGGCTGTTGACATGTGGGTTAACAACATGTGTGGTAAATCTGACTTCACATGCGACACAACCGACCATGGCGACAGCTCAGAAGAGCTGTGTGAGCAAATTATTGCTTACTTACAAGGCTTAGTTGAACAAAAACGCGAAGAGCTTGGCGAGCAAATTATGAACATGCTTGAATCGCAGGTTATGCTTCGCATTATTGACAGGCGCTGGATGGGGCACTTGCAGGACATGGATTACCTAAAAATGGGCATTGGGCTGCGTGCGTTTGCTCAGCGCGACCCGCTTGTTGAATACAAAAACGAGGCGTTTAACGCATTTAAAAACCTTACGCGCACAATGTATGAGGAGTATTTGCGCACACTACTTCGCTTGCAAGTGGCAGTAAGTCAAGCCCCTCAAGTGGCCGAGCAAGAAAACCCGTTGGAGAAAAAGATGAATTACTCCAACCCTGAACAGGCAATTGAGCACACAAGTGCAGGGCATGCCATGCGTGAATCGCAACTGCAGCAAGCAACAACAAATGCTGCTGGCGCCAAGCCTGTGCCTAGTGCTGACAAACCTAAAACGTATGTCAAAGACAAAGACGACCCATTTGCAAACGTTGGCAGAAACGACCCATGCCCTTGCGGTAGCGGCAAAAAGTTTAAAAAGTGCCACGGCATGAACAGGGGTTAGCTGCTGTTGTCTTAGGGCAGTAAAAGCAAGGTATAGCAACATAGCGCAATGGCAAACAAGGAACTTGACGACCAAATAGCCGCTGCATCAAAAAGGCTTGATGCAGCGCACAGCTTTTTGCACATAAACGATGTTGAAGCAAAACTCATTGTGCTAGACAACAAAATTGCAAGCCCTAACTTTTGGGACAATGCGCAGGCAGCGCAGGAAACAACAAAGCAAGCAGGCAACCTTCGCCAAACGCTAGGTGAATTTAAGGCTGCTGTGCAGTGCTTGGAAGATGCAAAGGCAGCCGCTGAACTTGCCAGCGAGGACGCATCGTTTGAGGCAGAAGCTAAGGCTAATTTAGCAAAGCTTGACGCAGCGCTAAAGCAACTTGAAATTGCCAGCTGGTTTGATGGCAAGTTCGACCAAGGCGCATGCATTGTTACAATAAGCCCTGGCCAAGGTGGGCTTGAGGCACAAGACTGGACAAGCATGCTCTATAAAATGTATTCTCACTACGCACAAAGTAAGGGCTGGAAAGTGCGTGCGCTACACATTGCGCCTGGCAATGAATCGGTTGGCCTTAACAGAGCAACGTTTGAAGTTGAAGGTAACTTAGCTTATGGCATGCTTCAAAGCGAACACGGCGTGCACAGGCTTGTGCGCATTAGCCCAACGGATGCTAAAGCACGCCGCCACACAACGTTTGCAGCTGTTGAAGTTTTGCCCGTTTTGCCTGATAGCGTTGAAGTCGACTTAAACCCAGCGGATGTTCGCGTTGACGTTTTTCGCTCCAGTGGCCCTGGTGGGCAGTGCGTAAATACAACCGATTCTGCGGTGCGTTTGACACACAGCCCAAGCGGCATTGTTGTAACATGCCAAAACGAAAAGTCACAAATTCAAAACAAAGAGGCAGCATTTCGCGTGCTAAAAGCGCGTTTGTATGAGCTTCAGCAAAAAAAGCGCGACGAAGAAATTGATGAAATTCGCGGGGAGAAGCAGGACAATTCGTTCGGCAGCCAAATTCGCAATTATGTGCTGTTCCC
>CAYVDR010000284.1:0-1736 GCA_964450625.1 uncultured Senegalimassilia sp. | reverse complement strand
TACAGGGCAGACGAACTTCATCGTAATTTCAATAAAGCTAAGTCCAGCACAACTGTGCTAAGGAGCAAAACATCTAACATGGGTTCGAGTTCAGCGCTTGAGGCAGTTCTTAATCCAAATTGTCGGTTCCATAAACATGCTGCTTCATATGGAATGTATAGCGATTCGAACGCGTGTATGGTTTGTGATAGAAACCAAATATTACAGGCTGTTAAGGGCAGCAATGGAAAAGAAAGTTACGAGTATTCGTAATAGTGCTTTAAGCATATGCATGCATAGTGGGTTGACATGTCGTTTAATAAAACCAAAGCTTCAGCGTCTAAAATAAAGAAAATGTCCAAGCAGGAATGGCTTCATGTTGCGTCGTTTGTTGGCATTCAAAATTTTCGAATTGTGAAATGTTGCGATTGCAGTGCTGTGCTAGAAGCGAATGATCACTTTTATAAGTTTCATCGAATTGATGTGGAAGACCCAGCCAACGTTTTTAGGTTGATTGTTTGGAACGCTTTTGCAACGGAATACCAGGCTATGGGGCTTTGCTGGGACTTTTACACAGTTGTTGAAGGCGACAACCTTTATGCTGTTGAAAAACGCGAAAAGTTAGAGGTAATGCAAGAGGGTCAACTCTCTCGGAAAAATGTGCTTGCTAAAGCAGCCAAAGTTAAAGACAGGGTTCAAAAAAAACTTGAATTTCCCAGGCTTTCGTTTCAAATAAGAAGCGAAGGGGGGTTTACAGATACCGTTGACAAGGTTGTTTTAATGCGTGATTGCGAATTTTGTTTTAGTGATTATGCATTTCATAATGGTCACGTTGTAAATTTAGGGAATTCAAACTGGAAACTTGTGTTGTTGAGGAATGGTGAATGGGTTACAAACCTTCAGGCACAAACTATACCTGTACGGTTAAGTTTTGGGTCTTTTTATTTTACTTTCGCTCGAATTTATGGAACCAATCGACCAATTCAAAAAGTGTTTAATGTTACTGCAAAGTGGTGGCTGTATTCGCAAGCTAGTGGGAATCTGTTAGAGCAAGAAGTTTTTTTCAAAACTGAACTTAAAAAAATGTTTGACACCAATGCCAAGATACTTACCACCAAAACAGACATTGACGTTGCAACAGGGTCGGACTATAAGCTTTTCGACAATTTGCAGTTGAACTCGGGTACAAGTTCCGAGGTGATGAAGTTGGGCCTTAAGTTTTTAGGTGATGCGGGCCAAGTTGACAAACCAGAATAATCGGTTGATTGCGCCTTAAAATTGGCTGCAAGTAGGGCATATAGTTATTGCCGAAATCGTTTTGATAAAGTGCGACAGTTTGTGGTATATCAAGCTTGCGCGGCTAAATTTCTTTTATAAAGAAACGAAAATAACCTTTTAATTACTTTTTGAATATGTTAAAAATAAATTTACATTTATACAGTTGCTGGAAAGCTAAAAAGGAGGAATTTTATGAACACACGTTCTATTCAAGGTTGGGGGTGCCTCCGTTCACTGCTAACTAGTAAAGCGGTGCTAGCGGCTTTTGCGGCGCTGTTTGCACTTGCAACATTTGCGTTCGTACTTGCGCCAAGCAACGCATTTGCAGATAAAACCACTGAAGAAGACACAACCGAAATCCAGGCAGAGGTTACGCGCCTTTACGGTAATGAATCTTATGAAACCGCAGCTGCAATTGCTCAGGAGTGGGCAGCAACTGGGGATGATGACGCCAAACATAGCGATTGGGTTCTAATTGC
>CAYVDR010000283.1:0-1737 GCA_964450625.1 uncultured Senegalimassilia sp. | reverse complement strand
ACGCAATCGAATGCCGCATAAATGCTGAACAGCCTGCAAAAGGCTTTATGCCCTCTCCTGGCACAATTTCGCAAATGCACTTGCCAGGCGGCAACGGTGTGCGTGTTGACACCGCTGCTTACGATGGCTTTGAAATTACGCCCTACTATGATTCAATGATTGCAAAAGTTATAGTTCACGGGCGCAACAGAAAAGAGGCAATCGCGAAAATGCGCACGGCCCTTGAAGAAATGGTTGTTGTTGGCGTTGAAACAAACCTTGATTTCCAGTACTCGATTATGGAAAACGATACGTTTTGCGAAGGCAAAGCGGACACAAGTTTCATTGAGCGCTTTTTAGCTGGGCAGGTTTAAGAATTTTAATAATGTTGATTGTCAATTCTATGTTTTAAAGCTTGAGCTACAATTGACAATCGACTTTCTTAAAAACCTAAATTTATGTCACGCATTTTGCTGGAACATTTACCAACAATTTCCTGTAACTTGCAGGTTACACTTTACAAAAACCGTGCTAATAAAACACTAAAATAACAGTTCTATATTCTTAATTTGTTTGTAAAAGAACCTTAAAAGTTGTTAAAATTCTATTATTCGCTTTTGGAAATAACGGCGTATCTTAAGGGCAGTGTGCCTTGAAATTTCGGTAGAATGGTTGAAATAAATGAGTAAAACAGGCATAACAATTGCGCAACTACAACATTTTATTTACACAGTAAAGCTTGGTTCTTATGCGCTAGCAGCAAAAAAATTACTTTTGTCAAGCCAGGCGGTTGCTAAGTCTGTTCATAAACTTGAAAGTCACCTAAATGTTAAAGTGTTTTACTATCGCTCTCACACTTTGCATCTTACTGTTGAAGGTGTTGAGGTGCTTCGATACGCGCAAGATATTATGCGCAACATGCACAAATTGAATAAGATTGGCAAATCAAGCGATAAGAACAACATGCAAATTAAGAATTTCCGCATTTGAAATAAGCAATTGTTTAGCTAAACAATGCGTTGCACTTTATTTTTAAATGATGCTAGCTTCGGTAAAACAACTTCATAATACTTAAAAATGTCAGTTTTTAAGCAACGGTGTTTTTACTATGTTGCTTACTCGTTGTTATGTACTTTGCTGGTAATAGGGTGTTTTGCAAAAAAGGTGTTTTAAAATACACTTTGTAAATTAAATTTTGAAAGGAATTTGAAATGCCAAGTTTAATAGACACTCCAAAGCTTGCTTTTGGCTGCATGCGCCTTCCATTGCTTGATGAAAGGGACGAGAGCAAAATTGATGTTGACTACCTAAAAGAAATGGTTGACGCTTTTTTGGAGGGTGGCGGAACATATTTCGATACCGCTTACGTTTATCATAAGGGTAAATCAGAAGGGGCACTTCATGAAGCATTAGTAAAACGCCACCCACGTGAAAGTTATACAATTGCAACTAAATGCTTGGCATGGGCGCAACCCGATGAAGCAAGCGCAAAAGCTTGCTTGGATACGTCACTTCAACGCCTTGGCGTAGACTATGTGGATTACTATTTGCTTCATAATGTTGGTGGTGCGCGCACTGCAAAATTTGATGATTATGGCATGTGGGATTGGGCTCAAGAAATGAAAGCTGCTGGCAAAATTCGCCATGTTGGTTTGAGCATGCATGATGGTCCTCAATGCTTAGAAGAGCTTTTAACAAAGCACCCAGAAATGGAATTTGTTCAACTTCAAATTAATTACCTTGATTGGGAAAGCCCTG
>CAYVDR010000282.1:0-1750 GCA_964450625.1 uncultured Senegalimassilia sp. | reverse complement strand
TGTGCGTGATGCTGTTGCAGCTTGTGTGTTTGTGGTGTTTGTTGCGGTTGCTATAGGCATTGAAGTTTCAATCTAAAACAAACTGAACTGCCTCACGAAACGGTTTCGCAACCATCTTTTAAAAACGCTTCATAGCCGCAACGTGCTTCATAAATGTCTGCCTTACTTGACACTTCCCATGGGCTGTGCATTGAAAGTATTGGTACACCTGCATCAATAACATCCATGCCGTACTTCGCTGGAATATAGGCAATTGTACCGCCACCGCCAGCGTCAACTTTGCCAAGTTCACACGTTTGAAATTGAACATTTGCTGCTGCCATAATTTGACGAATTGCAGCCATATATTCCGCGCGAGCATCGTTGCTACCGGATTTACCACGAGCGCCCGTGTATTTATTAAACACAAGCCCTCGCCCTAGGTAAGCACTATTTTTTGTTTCAAAAACACTTGCATAAGCTGGGTCAAAAGCTGCGGAAACATCAGACGAAAGCATACGCGAAGCATTCAGCGCACGGCGAAGCTCAAGCTCTCCCTCAAAACCTGCAAGTTGCATAATTTCAGCAATTGTATTCTCGAAAAAGTTCGACGCCATACCACTTGCACCAACGCTGCCAATTTCTTCTTTGTCAACAAGCACACATAAAGCGCTTCTGTCAAGACTATCTTGCGCAACAGCGAGCTGAGCCGCAAGCGATGTATAAGCGCAAACCCTGTCATCTTGCCCATACCCTAAAACCATGCTGCGGTCAAAACCAAGTTCGCGTGCACAACCTGCAGGCACAACTTCAAGTTCTGCAGAAAGAAAATCCTCTTCTTCAATGCCAAACTCTTCTTTTAATAGCTTCAAAACAAAAGAAGAAACTGGGCGTTTTTTTACGTTTTCTTTCTTCGACTCACTGTTACCCTCTAACGAGCTGTCATTATCTTGTGAGCATTCACCTAAAATTAACGGGCGATTACCAATAATAATGTCAAGAGCTTCACCTTCAACAACTGCTTTGCCATTCTTCTCCATTTGCTCGCGCCCTAAGTGCGGCAGCAAATCGCTTATGCAAAACACTGGGTCGTTGTCGTGCTCCCCTACCACGATATTAATTTTGCTACCGTCTTTTTTCACAACAACGCCATGAAGCGCAAGTGGCAACGTAACCCACTGATAATGCTTAATGCCACCATAATAATGCGTATCCAAAAACGCAATGTCGCCAGATTCATAAAGAGGGTTTTGTTTAACATCAAGGCGCGGGCTGTCAATGTGCGCTCCCAAAATGTTCATGCCGTCAGTTAAAGGCTTTTGCCCAAGCTGGAATAAAATAACAGCCTTGCCACGCATGCTTGCCCAAATTTTGCTGCCAGCTTTAAGCTTTTCCCCTTTTGCTATTGCTTCATCTAAGCCTACGTAGCCTGCACCCTTAGCAGCCTTAATAGCTGCTGCGCACACTTCGCGTTCCGTTTTGTTTTCAGAAATAAAATTTATGTAACTAGCTGAAAGTTCATTGATTTTTTCAATGTCGCTTTCATTATAGCGCTGCCATGCTGGTTTTAATTCCATGAGAACCCCTTTGATTGTTTTTTTGTTTAAAGTATAAGACCCCAAGTTCTAGGTACAAACAAAAGGGCATTAAGTACAAATTAATTGTGAAAATGAGCTAGAATGTGCCAGAAAAATGGTCGGGTTGACAGGACTTGAACCTGCGACCCCTTGACCCCCAGTCAAGTGCGCTACCATGCTGCGCCACAACCCGA
>CAYVDR010000281.1:0-1751 GCA_964450625.1 uncultured Senegalimassilia sp. | reverse complement strand
CCTTGTAGAAAACCAAGCGTGAGCTATTTTCATCTAGCCCACAAATTTTGCGAATACGGCTTATTGCTTTTTCATTAGAGTTGCTTAGGTCATCAACAACAACAACACTATAACCGCTGTTCAGAAGCTCAACACACGTGTGGCTTCCAATAAAGCCAGCACCACCGGTAACAAGAATTTTTAAACTATTGGGTTTTTTTGCAAGGCTTTTATTAGCCATGTTTATTTCCTTTCGGTTTGTTAAACAAAAAAGTAAGCATGCATGCTTTTGCGCATATTTTAATTCCATAGCATTTGCAAATTGCAATTAACATCCTGTTTGCATAATGCAACCGCTCAATTAGCTTAATCAAAGTAAGTTTAAAACAACACTTTCTTAAACACACTAGCTTATGCACCTTTCGTGGTAAAAACAACCCTTAACTTTCGCGCGCCTTAGAATGACAAAGTTATTTACACATTAAGGACGTGCGCATGTTTTTAAACGAAACAAAAATGCAGCCAAACACACGCACAACTTTAAAGCTTCCAGGCGCAGCTTTATGCTTGTTGCTAACAGCGTGTATGGTTTGGCAGTTTGCCCCAAATAAACAATACTCATGGGCAGAAGATATTGACACAAATTACGAGGCTGATGCCACCCAAGCCGAAGTTGAGCGCAGCGCTGCTGAATACGACGAAATTACTTCTCGTGTTGATGAATTAAACGCTCTTATAGCTGAAAACGAGCAACAAATTGCAACCCTTGAGGCAAACTTACCTGAGCAGCAACAAAAATCGCAAGCAGCTTTTGTGAAACTTTACAAAACACAAGCCAACACGCCTGGGCTTTTGTCATTAATTTTAGGTTCACAAACAATTAGCGATTTTCTAACTTCACTTGAATACATAAGCCACATTTTCACAACAAACCAAGCAGAAATTAACCGCTTATCTGGCATGAAAGAGCAACTTGCAAACACAAAAAGCGAACTTGCAAGCCAAATGAATGAAGCATCTGCGAAGCAAACGCAAGCGCAAGATGCCCTTGAGCGTGCGCAAGTTGCACGCCAAGAGGCGCAAAGGCGCGCACAGGAGGAGGCTGCTCGAGCACAAGCAGAAGCTGAAGCTGCCGCACAAAAGCAGGCTGAGGAACAAGCCGCTAAGCAGGCGGAAGAAGCTGCAAAAAATTCCGAAACCAATGAAGCGCAAACTGAAAGCACTACGCAAGATTCGACTAGCAGCACAACCACAACAGAAATTGCAACCACAACGCCAGATGGCGCCGACTGGTCAAGCGATAAAGCAACGTTTGTTAGCGGCTGGGCAAGCCGAATTGACGCCTACCTTGCAGGCTCGCCCATGGCAGGCACTGGCACTACATTTGCCGAAGCTGCATGGGACTATGGCGTAGACCCGCGTTGGTCGCCAGCAATATCAACCATTGAAAGCAGCAAAGGTGCTGCATGCTTTGCAAGCCATAATGCTTGGGGTTGGGGCAGCGAAAGCTGGGGCAGCTGGGAAGATGCCATTCGCGACCATGTGCAAGGTCTTGCCCGTGGCTATGGCTACACAAATTCTGTTGAGGCCGCTAAAAAATACTGCCCGCCTAACTGGGAGCATTGGTATAATTCAGTTGCTGCACAAATGGAAAAAATCTAGAGGTAATAAGCCAGTTCACACGCAATTCTTTTATTTTAAGAACTGTTTCAATAACTACGCTAAAAATTGTTCCACACTTTAACTAAATGTGGGGAATATATTTATTTAAG
>CAYVDR010000280.1:0-1761 GCA_964450625.1 uncultured Senegalimassilia sp. | reverse complement strand
GAAACCTCGGCAGGTGCTGTTTTGCCTGTTGCAGTGTCTATTGGCATAATAATGGCTTTACTCTAGTGGTTTAGTGGGTTTTGAATTTCAAGACCAATAAAATTCAAAGCCTAGTCATCCCATAACTCTGGGCGAATTAGCGTGTTGTCTTTCACACGGTTTGGGAAGTAGTCAAGGCATTCGCCTTCGCGGTAAACGTCTGCTGTTGAGCAGTGAAGCCCGCCGCCAAATGGGTAAGCGTCGCGCAAGTCAACAGGAATAACGTTCATGCCCAACTCGTCCATTTGCTGTTGCTGGTTTACTTCCGACGCCTCAACAATGACAGTTTTCGGGTCAAGCACCAAGCAATTCATTGAAAGCCAAACAGAGCTGTAGCAAAGGGCTGGTGGTTCGTCATGTGCAGGTTGTGCTGCATCGACAATTTGCCAGTCATTTGCTTCGAAGATTTCCTTTTGCCCCTCCGCTGGGTGGCGAAGTGGGTTGTTGATTATAAGACCTGGGCGCAGCGGCACAAACGTTGCGTCAATGTGAATTGGGTAAGGGTCGCCTGGGAAGTTCATGGCATGCACACGTAGGTTAGGGTAATAGCGCTGGAACCACTCCATGGCGGTTCTGTTTGTTGTAAGCCCATGTTGGATGAACAGGTCTTTGCCCATGCGCATAACGTCTGCTGCATCCCACATTGGCTCCACTTCTGTTGTAACGAAGTCTTTGTTTGCAGTGCGTTCAAGGCGCTCCTCAAGTGAGATTTTTTCGTCGTAGTAGTTGTGCTTGTAAGAGGCATCGGTTAGGCGTGGGCGAGGTGCCTGTGACCACAAAAACTCAGGGTCTTCGTCGAAGTATTGCTTCATGAGCGGCCAGTAAGCCAAGTACTCGAAGTAGCGGCATCTAAATGAATTTGCAGCTGCCATAATTTCGCTGCCAACTGTAAGCAGAATGTCGCGAGGAGGCATGCATGTCATCATGGAATCGTTTGTGAAATCGGGCGTGCCAATTTTTTGGTTCCATTGAAGCGGGGTGGGCCTGTCAACAATAACGTCGTGCTCTTCAAGTGTGTTAACAAGGTTTTCCAAACATTCATTGCCGCGTTCAACTGTGCGCAAAGGGCGCAAACCCCACATGCCGCGCATCTCAGAGTCTACAGGCACTTTTTCTGAAGTTGCTGGCTCCTCTGGCGGAATCATAGAGTTGTCGCACCTGCCAACAATAACGCGTTTTAGTGGATCCCAGTCGTTCCATGAGTTCACAATTTTTGTCATGTTAAAGCTCCTTTGCTAAGTTTTGGGTGGTTAATTCGCCTGCAAATTTTTGCTTGGCACAGAAATTATTGTACGCTTAATAGAGCGCTTATGTTTTTGCATTTCTGTTTTTCACGAAACTGGTGTATAGCTACGCCTTAGCGTTTGTATCACTTGAATCCCCTGCATCCAGGAAAATTTTGCGTGTAACAAAATTCCACACCATAACAATTATTGTGGCTGCAATTTTTGTTATTAAGTAGTGGATGTGCATAAATTCAACGCCAGCCCACATGCATACATTATTTATTAGAAGCCCAATTACCGAAAGCACAACAAAAATTATAAACTCGCGTGTTTTTGACATGCCTTCTTTGTGCGTGAACACAAAGCGCATGGAAGCTGCGTAGTTAAAAACAACGGACACTGTAAATGAAATAGTCGCGCTGATAAGGTAATTTACGCCAAACGCTTCCGTTAGAAGAGCAAGCAAGCCGTAATCAATTACAAAAGAAATTGTGCC
>CAYVDR010000279.1:0-1766 GCA_964450625.1 uncultured Senegalimassilia sp. | reverse complement strand
AAGCCACTGCAAGTTAGTACTATTAAATTTTGTCCAACTTTTGGGGTACAGTTCACCCCCTAATGTCAAGAAAGATTTTCTGAATGGTAGGAAAATGGTGCTTATTTGACTCTTTGTCTAATAAAACTAAGGGAATAAAAAAACGCCCGCAGGTCTTTTAACCCACAGGCAACTAGAGAAAGAGATATGCAAAATTGTACTTGCTTAAAGCAAAACGTACCCTGGATCAATTCCTAAAATTTGGCATGCCTGTTTTGGGTCAACAGTATCAATCTCAGAATTTTTGAAATCACTTAAATTTGAAGTTGCGATTAAGCTGCAGCCAGCCTCTTTTGCACATTCGATTAAAACTGCATCCTCAAAATCTGAAACAGGTGAAATTCTTGCATTCATAACCGAACTTGAACTGCAGTCAACAACCTCAACAACATCGAAAAGGTTTGCAAGCACGTCCCTGCACTTTTTATTACTATGGTAAACCTTATGCAAAATGTAATAAACGTCGCAAATTTGCTTTGAACTGGCGCAACCTTCAAACGTTTCGTTAGCCGCTGAAACCAAGAGTGCTTGTGCAAACTTAGCAAACTTTCCTCTGTTTTGCATTGCATCCAAAATGACACAGGTGTCCAGCAAAACCCTCATTTTTGCCCTCTTTGAGCAAAGGCAGCATCAACATCGAAATTTGCAGGTATTGCCCCAAAAAGATTTTTAGCACTGTTAACACGTTGTTTATTAGGTGAGCTTAACTTTGCTACCAATTTCCCGTTTTTAGAAATGTATATGTCTTCACTTGATGCCAAATCTAAAAGACGCCCAAGTTGGTTTTTAAATTCTGTTGCTGTTACGTTCACTGCACGCTCCTTTGTTTAGAGACCATGGAAATTGTACCATTTCCAATAAATATTGTACGAAATATTTTTTGGAATCATACACCACATACCCCACCCAACAAAAAGCCAGCTTACGAAATTTCTCATGCTGGCTAATGCATTACACCTAAGTTTGAAGCGCTCGGAAATTATGTTTGTGCCTAGCAAAAACATGCTTCAGCAAAAACCCCATCTTTGCACCTGGATTTTGTTTTTGAAGACGAACTAAGTTCAACAACCAAAACCGTTACCAAACTGTTACTCGTACAAATGTTTGGGAAGTGTATAATGCGCTAAAGCAAAAAGGAAGCTAACGGCAAGCAATTAAACAGCGGAAGGGGAAATCATGACAAAAGGAAAGAACACCAAAAGCATTCACTCAAGTGCTGCTGAATATTTAACGTATGTTGCATCATCAGGTGGCAGCGAAAGCAGCATAGAAATGCGTTATGAGGACGAAAACATTTGGCTAACACAAAAGATGATGGCTGCTCTTTATGATGTTGACGTTAGGACAATAAACGAACATATTCAAAAAATTTATGCCGATGGCGAACAAAAAGAAAAGGCAACTGTCCGGAATTTCCGGATAGTTCAAAATGAGGGGAACCGCCAAGTATCTCGCAACATTAAACATTACAACCTTCAAATGATTATTGCAGTTGGGTTTAAAGTAAACAACCAGCGCGCAGTGCAGTTTCGTAAGTGGGCGGGGCTGATTGTTAAAGACTACACCATTCAAGGCTGGACAATGGATGTAGAACGCCTAAAGATTGGGCAAAGCGGCTTGATGGCTTCCTTGAATTTAATGGCAATGAATTGCTTACAGGGCCAGGTAAAATTAGTGCAGAGCAAGCTAAGCTTTATGCAGAATCAGAATTTGAAAAATACCGCATA
>CAYVDR010000278.1:0-1771 GCA_964450625.1 uncultured Senegalimassilia sp. | reverse complement strand
AGCAAATGCAAATTCCACCTGCGTACAGTGCCATTAAAATTGCTGGGAAAAAGGCATGTGATAGCGCGCGAAAGGGTGTTATGCTAAATTTAAAGCCACGCCCTATTGAAATTTTTGAGGCTAACTTGCTTGACATTCGTCCGTGTGGGCAAAGAGGGTTTCTTGAGTGGGATGTTGCATTTAAAGTTTCAAAAGGCACTTACATTCGAAGCATTGCGCGCGATGCAGGAAACGCACTTAACTGCCCCACGCACATGAGTGCACTTAGGCGCACAAGCTCGGGGTTAATTACACTTGAAAATTGCGTGAGTTTAGATGCCCTTAAAAAACTGCGCTGCAAAGCTGCCATCGACCCAGTTGCAATCTTGGGCAATCGCATTGTATTTGCAAACAAGGCAATAGAATACCTTATGAAAGGTGGCAGACCGCTTGCAGTTCACGGGCTTAACCTTTATGAATTTGCTACTTCCTTTGAATATAATAGAAATTCAGGCATGTGCGGGTGCATTCCAAACATAATTAAAACCACCACTGCCCCACTAGATGGTGAACTTTTTAGCATCGTCAAACGAAATAAGCTAGCTGCAATTTATAAGTTTGATAGTGAAAAAGAATGCCTTAAAGCACAGTGTGTGTTCCATAATGGTGTAAGCCGTGGCAGCTCCAATATATAGCGCAAACAATAATTTTGACAGCCAGCTGTTCGCTGGTGCTTCATGTGTTTTTGGCGTTTTCGATGGAGTTCATCTAGGCCACCAACACTTAATTGAATGCGCCAATAAAACTGCAGCGCAAACAAATGGCAAAACATTTGCGCTCACGTTTGACATAGACCCTGACGAGGTGTTTTGCCCAAATGACTTAAAAAAACTTATGTCAAATACAGCGCGCATAAATGCCCTTGCCGCCGCAGGTGTTTCAGGTGTTGTTGTGCTTGAGTTTAATGAGCGCTTTGCTAAAAGTGAACCCATCGAATTTCTTGAAGCAACTTTTAGCGCTACCCCACCAGCACATTTGCACGTTGGCAGCAACTTTCGCTTTGGTGCAGGCGCAAAGGGCAACGTTGACATTTTAAAAACGTGGGGGAAGGGCTGTGGCATGAATGTGCATGCACACAGCCTAAAGGCTTTAAACGGCGCACCAATCACATCAAGTCGTGTGCGCAAGCTTTTGCAAGAATGCAAAATACAGGAGGCTAACAAGCTTTTAGGGCGCAACTTCGCTGTTAGTGGCACGGTTTTACATGGGCGCGGCGAAGGCGGCAAGGCATTTGGCATTCGCACTGCTAACCTTGTGCTAAAGCCCACATTCCAGGTGCTTGGTGATGGCGTTTATGCTGCGTATGCTTACGTTTTAGGCAAGCGCTACAAAGCTGCTGTAAACGTTGGGGTTGCTGAAACATTTAAGGCACAAACAGCATCAACAATTGAGGCACACATCTTAGACTTTAGCGGCAACATTTACAACAAAGAAATAACACTTCAGTTCGCGCACTTCTTACGACCTATGCGCAAATTCCAAAACAAGCAAGACTTAATTACAACCATTACTGAAAACATTAACTGGGTTAGGGAAAACTTGTAACTAAACAATTTTAGTTAACACAATAAAAGCCCTTTCCTTGAAACCACCAAGCTGAAACTCCAGCAATGGTGATATTAACAAAGAAAGGGCTACGTTTTTAAGTATAAGCTGCTAAGTTACTTGTAGATGGTGCAACTTTAAGCCTTAAAGCAGCAAAAGACTAAAGGCACAAATTACACAACACCTT
>CAYVDR010000277.1:0-1782 GCA_964450625.1 uncultured Senegalimassilia sp. | reverse complement strand
AGCGTCTGCGTCAAATTCAAATGGTGTTTTTAGCTCGGGGTCGGTATACCAACCAGCAAAAACGTAGCCATCCTTAGTTGGGTTAGCTGGTTTAGTTAGTTTAGCTGTGTTGCCGCTTGTCTCAACACTTGATGGTGACATACCAGAAACAGCTTGCCCATCGTCACTTAAACCATTGTTGCCGTTGTAATAGGCAACGTTAATGAAAACTGTCTTCAAGTTAAGCACAGGCCGCGCGGCAGATTCAGCATTGGTGACAAAGTTGCCGTAGGGGGTGACTGAACCGTCCCAGTGGACAAACACCGCGTCAACGGTGCTGTCCGTATAGTCTGGTCCTGGCGTGCGCAACCACCAGAGGCAGGCACCAGAACCACTGAAATTTATGAAGCAAGCAGTGCTACTGCTGGTGTTTGTGGTTTGTGCAAACGCAGTTGGGTAGCATACACGATCACTGCTCATATCCCCCATTTCCTGAATAGATGGCAAGAACACATAGTCGGTGGTAGTAAAAGAACTATATGAGTCCCATGTATACGTTATAAGGGAAGTTTGTGCAATTGCTGCTTTTTGGATGTCACTAAACGAGTTGTAGAGGCTGCCACACCAGTTGCGGATGTTGCAAGTGCCATTCCAATTTCTACCATCGCTGAAGCTTTTGTTCCATTGAACAGCATCTAAGCCTTGCAAGCTCATTAGTGTTTGAACATTGCTGCCGTCTGACACTGTACCCATTTTGATAGTTTTTACCCACTCAATCAATTGAACATCGCCTGCTGCTGTTTGCTTGTAGTTACCAAACAGCACATGGTCGCACTGTGTGCAGTGGTAGGCAACGTCATTTTCGCCATAGGGTTCAAGTTTGTGACCCCCTTCAGCAACATTAGTGTAGTCGTTAGTAACTTCTATTGTTTTACAAACGCTACAAACGTCTTCATTTCTTGTTACTGTGCCCCCACCTGTGCATGAACTGCAGGCTTTGCTGTCGTTTGGCAGCGTTAGGGTTGTTGTGGTGGTATCAAAATTATGCGCACGGAACTGGCCTTTAGTAAGACTGGCACTTGTATTATCAACTGTAAGCGTTGTGCCACTGCCAATTTGTGTTGAGCCATCGGCCTTGTTTACAGTAACACTAACGCCACCTTGTGTAATAGGTGTAGTATCGGTGGTTTGCACAGTTACTATGAAGTCTTTATCATCTTCAGTTGTGTTAGGGGACTTCACAGTTAGTGCACCCGCACTGTCAAAGTTTACTGTAGCACCTGCAACGGCAGAGCCTGCTGTAGTGTCTTTTGAGGTGTTAACTGTAATTTTATATTTAGTGCTGTCTTTAGGGTTGGTTATTGTTGCTGTGCCTTTTGCATCTGTAACATTGCTTGATGGGTCTTTTACTTGCACGTAAATGACAGGTGCGCTAACTGGTGTTGTTGAACTGTCGCCTGTAACAGTTGCATAGTTTGTGCTGTCTGTTGGAACAAACTCAAGCGCGTATGCAGCAGACGCTTTTTCTTCTGTAACTTTAAAGGTGTTGTTGTCAGTGTTGTTTGCAAACTTCAATGTGCCTTCAACAGTTTTACCATTGCATTGGGCAGTATATGTTGGGTGTACTTTGTTTTTATCAGTTGATGAATCGTTAGTAAAGCAAATGAAATCAGAAATGCCACCTGTTGCAGTTGAACTTGTATTCATTTCAAACACTACAGGGTTTGCAGCGCTTGAGCCTGCATTTGTAAATGTAACTGTTGGAGTTGCTTTCGCAATTGCCCAAGTTGCTGCTACGCTGTC
>CAYVDR010000276.1:0-1799 GCA_964450625.1 uncultured Senegalimassilia sp. | reverse complement strand
CCCCTACCACGCTTTGTTACAGGAAGTTACAGCCTTTTCATGTCATCATGCGTGCCTGTGAAAATTAAGCGCAATATATTACCATCAATTTCGTAAACTAAAACCCAATTACTGTTTCTTCCACCAATATGTATTTCAAGCCTACCAGCCAAATTACCTGAAAGAGCATGAAAATTTAAGCGAGCAGGTAAAGGATCAACATCTGAATTTTGAAGATGTCTTAATGCTTCTGCTAAAGGATCAAAGCAAACTTTCTTTTTTTGCAATTTTTTGATGCAACGTTTAAACGTGGTTGTTCTTTGAATTTGATACATATTGATGACCTAAATTTCCAGATCATCAAAAAGCGCTTCAACAGTATCAAATGTTTTTACATTTGGGTTTAGATGCATGGCATCAGCCTCATCTAGTGCCTGTTGAAATTCGGGCGAAAACTCGCTTGATTGTTTAACGGGGTGAATTTCAAACCAAGGTTTTGAGTTCCTAAAAACTGTAATTGGCTTGCTAGATTTTTCAACCAAACCAACAACTTTAGGCATGTTCGCACGAAACTCACTTGATGAAACTGTTAATGCAGACACTTTAAACCTCCAAAATAAAAGTTGTACAAAATTTGTGAGTAATTTTATACGAAACAAATTAAAAATCAACTCCCCTGTTAAAAGCTAGGAATTTGTAAGCTATTTGCCATAAAGCAAACAATAATTTGCGGGACTAATAAAAATCCCTCATAACACAAAAGGTTGATAACACAACAAACCCCGCAGCATATGTGCGGGGTTCGAGTGGGGTTTAAGGGAATGCGGAATTATGTTGCCAAAATGCTAGAAGCAGAACGCAGGGGCGATGCCAGCCAATCTAGAGCCAGAAATTGAAGTCAATACGCCTCCACCAAGCGCGCCGTTACTATTAACAAGCAAAAAGCCGCTATTAGTAACATTAGGAGAACGTAGCCACCAGCACTTGCTATGAATACCGTAATTTGTTCCAGGATCACGATCAGTAATCGCACATTCTGAATTACTCCTTGTTCTATACTTTAAGCATGCATTGCTGCTACCATCTCTTAGTACAGATTTGTTCTTAAAGTATGTATATGTAGAACCTTCCGCAGAATTATTAGATTTTTTTAAACTATCAGATGAACCACCTGGCGCATTTTCATAATAAGTTCCTGTACCGCTACCAAAAACCTCACTGTAAGATAACAGGAATAGTTTATCTGAACAGGTCTTGTATGCTGCTGTACCACTTGTGGATTCTTTCTTTGTAGTTTCAGTGTAAGTACCAGTTCCAGTACGGTAAGTTTTAGTAGTGCTCTTTATAGCATCAATAAACTCTGCATTAAGATCACCACCAATAACATCACCATATTTTTCAAGTCTAGAGCGAATTACCGAATTGCCCCAGCCATTAGTATTTGTTCCTACACTTAAGCTTTTGTCAAAAAATGAAGCGTTTTCAAGAAAATGTGTTGTATGGAAAGTTAAATTAGACCCGTCTCCGTCGTGTGCGCCAACTTGAATAACCCTAAATTCAATATAACCATCTTGTAAACTGTCAGTGTAAAGATGCACGTCATCGTTATTCATATACTTTGTATACTCTTCTATTACAGCACTCCTGCCATTACCCGCATTTATAGCCGCCGCATCGGCTTTTATGCGATTTGCAGATTTATAGCTAGACTTAGTTTTGCATGTGGCTTCAGCAGCATTTGTGCCAGAAGCATCATTTTTATTGCACATCCAGAAACCTGAATAACCAGAGAACACCTTTACCGTAGCATTTGCGGTTGC
>CAYVDR010000275.1:0-1811 GCA_964450625.1 uncultured Senegalimassilia sp. | reverse complement strand
GCGTTTCACCTGCACCTTGAGCTGCGCGGTGCGGCTTGTACGGTGCGTCAAACCTATGCCGACACATATGCAAAGGAATCCATCCCACTGAAGGGCACAGGTTGCAAGCTTGCACGTTCAAAAAAATGGCAAGTGATTGACATTGACATTTGCGATGTCAAAGATGCCATTTTGGTAGGCTTTCAAATTAAAGCTAAAGGCCCCGTTCACATTCGCAACAGCTATTATTACGCCGACATGAAGAAAAGCAGCATAAACAAAGTGAACCTTGTGCTAGCAACAACAACATTCAAAAAGGAAGATTTCGTCGAGCGCAACATAAAACTTGTCCGCCAAGAAATTATGAAAGGGCACCCGGAAATTGCAAAGCACTTCAGAATGCTTGTAATAGACAACGGACGCACGCTTGATGCAAAAAAGCTTTCTGGCAGAGGCATTACGGTGCTGCCTAACAAAAACGCTGGTGGCGCTGGTGGTTTTGCCCGCGGCATGATTGAAGCGCAGCGCACTGACATCAAAGCCACGCACGTGCTTTTAATGGACGACGATGTTGCTGTATCGGCTGAGTCGCTTAAGCGCACGTTTAGGTTGCTTCAAATGTTAAAGCCTGAATTTAACGACGCAATGATTAGCGGCGCCATGCTCAACTACGAAGTTGGCGAAGACCAATGGGAAGACATTGGCTACATGACGCCTAAAGGGCGCTTTAGTAGTTGCAAACCGCCTTTGCGTGTAAGCCTTTTGCATGACATTGTCATGAACGAGCAGTTTGTACCTTCCGCAGAGCAAGCGGGCAACATGTATGCTGCTTGGTGGTATTGCGTCATTCCAATTAGCGTTATTCGCGAAAACGGCTACCCACTGCCTGTGTTTGTGCGCTGCGACGATGCCGAATATGGCATTCGCTGCAACAAAGAACTAATAACGTTAAATGGCATTTGTATTTGGCATATGTCGTTTCACACGCGCTATTCCGCTGCAGTTGAGCGCTACCAAACAACGCGCAACACGCTTATTGCGCAAGCAACAACTGGCATGGCAAAAGACGCAGACTTCCTATATGAACTTCACTCCAACCTGCAAATTGAGCTTAAAAAATTCAACTACACAGATGCAGCCCTGTTGCTTGACGGCTTTGAGGACTTCCTGAAAGGGCCTAAATTCATTTCCCAATATGTTGCTGAAGATTGCTTTATGCGCGCAAATAAAAACGCCGAGAAGCTTATGTCGTTTGATGAACTGCGCGAGCTAACGCGTGACATTGAAGAATTCAACCTAGACGATGTTGACCCAATAAGCTTATACCGCGACGATACACGCACCACCGCACAACGCATTGTTGACTTTGTAACATTCAACCGCCAGCGCGTGTATAAAGGCACTAGCAAAGGCATTGCTGTTATCCCAAGTGAAGGCTGGATTTACCCCTCGGGCAAAATTCGCGGCAAGGATTGCATTATAGCCATCGACCCAAACAAGCGCCGGGGCACAGTGCGCTTTCGCGACATTGAAAAGTTTGATGCAACAATGAAGCGCTACCACAACGCTTTAAACTACTACAAAAAGAATAAAAAGCGTTTAGAAGCTGAATATGCTGCAGCCCGCGACTGGCTAACTTCAAAAGCATTTTGGATGCAATATTTAGAAATTGATTAAGAGGCTTTCTTAACTGGGCTTCACAAAGCTCAGTTAAGAAATTTCAAAAACGTTCAATAAGGCATCTGGGAATAGCAAGGAACAAAAAGTGTTTTGTGGTGGGCCCCGCCGGATTCGAACCGACAACCAAAGGATTATGAGTCCCCTGCTCCACC
>CAYVDR010000274.1:0-1816 GCA_964450625.1 uncultured Senegalimassilia sp. | reverse complement strand
GAACCGGGTTTTTTAGGCCTTGCACCGCTGAAAGTTGTATGCGCATTTTAGATTTTTATAACATTGATGTGTGTGGCAAGCATGTTGTTGTTATGGGCAGAAGCCTTGTTGTTGGCAAGCCTGTTGCAATGCTGCTCTTGCGGCGCGATGCAACCGTTACAATTTGCCACAGCAAAACAAAAGATGCAGCAACAATATGCAAAGCGGCTGACATTGTTATTTGTGCAACTGGGCGTGCCAAGCAATATGGTGCTAGCTACTTTTCGGCTGGGCAAGTTGTAATTGACGTTGGCATTAACTTTGATGCAGTGGGCAAGTTGTGCGGCGATGTTAATTTTGATGAAGTTGAGCCTGTCGTTAGTGCCATAACCCCTGTTCCAGGTGGTATTGGCACTACAACAACAAGCGTTACGCTTGCACATGTTGTGGAAAGTGCAAGCGCTTGTGCAAAAATTAAATCATAGTTTTTTGAAAACGCTAATGTAGCGCAAATAAACTTACTTTACCAAGTCGTAAGTGTCTTTTGCGATCATGAACTCTTCGTCGGTTGGAATGATTAAAACCTTTACCTTAGAATCGTCCGCCGAGATTATGCGTTCACCACTTTCGCGTGTGTTATTCTTCTTTCCGTCAAGCTTTATGCCAAGCTCTTCTAAGCCAGAAAGTGCCATTGCGCGCATGCGCGCATCGTTTTCGCCAATGCCTGCGGTAAACGTGATTACATCCAAACCGCCCATTACAAATGTGTATTTGCCAATGTACTTCTTTAGAATTGATGCAGCCATTTCATAAGCCAACGCAGCGCGCTTGTTGCCGTTTTGTGCCGCTTCATCAACATCGCGAAGGTCGTAAGACACGCCAGAAATACCCAAGAAACCAGATTTTTTGTTCAAAACGTCACTCATTTGCTTAGGCGATAAGTTTTCTTTTTCTTCCAAGTACGTAACAATTAGTGGGTCAATGGAGCCGCAGCGTGTGCCCATCATAAGACCATCAATTGGCGTAAAGCCCATTGAAGTGTCAACTGCAATGCCGCCCTTAATTGCAGTGCAGGAGGAGCCGTTGCCAATGTGGCACGTTACAATTTTTAAGTCCTCAAGGTTTTTGCCTAAAAGTTTTGCTGAACGCCTTGCAACATACCTGTGAGACGTACCATGGAAGCCGTACTTTCTAATGCCGTACTTCTCGTAGTATTCATAAGGGATTGGATAAATGTAATTTGCAGGGGAAAGCGTTGTATAAAACGCAGTGTCAAACACGCAAACCATAGGTTTGCCAGGCATAAGTTTTTTGCAAGCCTGAATGCCCATAATGCCTGCCGCATTGTGAAGCGGAGCCAGTTCTTTAACTTCTTCCATGCGTGCAATTAGCTCATCGTCAACAATGGAGCTTTTGCTGTAATATTTGCCGCCGTGGGCCGCCCTGTGACCAACTGCTGCAATTTCATCGAGCGAAGAAATTGGTGCATTCTTGCCATTTACCAGCGAATCTAGCACAAGTTCTAAGGCTTGTGAGTGGTCGGCCATGTCGTGATTCGTTGTAACTTTTTCTTCAATGCCGTAGGAAAAAATACCGTTTCCAAGGCCAATGCGTTCGCAAAGACCTTTCGCTAAAACTTTGTGTTCCTCAACATTTATAAGCTGAAATTTCATGGAGGACGAGCCAGCATTAATAACAAGAACTTTCATTTGACACTCCTTTGTTCTTGAAGTTGAAAATGCAATAATAACTGTTTTAAATACTAGTCAAGTGAAAAAAGAACGTATTGTGTAAAAATAGCGTATTCCAAATGCAACTAGCAAACAAGTTGTTAACG
>CAYVDR010000273.1:0-1829 GCA_964450625.1 uncultured Senegalimassilia sp. | reverse complement strand
CATTCCCAATTAACACTTGTAACTTTGCGCCCCTGTTCGCCTTTTAGCTGTTCATACAATGGGTCACTATCTTTTAAGATGATGGGGATAATTGGCAAGTCGTATTTCTTTGCAAATTCAAAGTCGCGACTATCACCGCAAGGCACAGCCATAACAGCACCCGTGCCGTAGTCGGACACAATGTAGTCGGCAACCCAAACAGGCACTTTTTCGCCGTTTATTGGGTTTACAACATAGCGGCCCGTAAACGCACCATGCTTTTCTTTGTTGCCCTGCGCACGCTCAAGTGCACTAATGTTTTTAGCAGCATTGACAACTTCCATGACGGCAGCTTCGTATTCGCTGCCAGCAACTAGGCCTTGCAAAAGCGGGCTTTCGGGGGCTAGCAAAAAGAAACTGCAGCCAAACAGCGTGTCTGCACGTGTGGTAAACACGTCTATAAGTTCATTTTCAGTTGGGTTTTTAGGCACAGTTCCGTCTGGTGCACAAAGCGTAAACGTTACAGTTGCGCCTTCGCTTCTGCCAATCCAGTTGGCTTGCTGCTGTTTAACACGCTCAGGCCAGCCGTCAAGCCCCTCAAGGCCGTCAAGCAACTGCTGGGCATAGTCGGTAATTTTGAAGTACCACTGCGTTAAGTCACGCTTTTCAACCTCACTTGAGCAGCGCCAGCATTTGCCTTCAATAACCTGTTCGTTTGCAAGAACAGTGTTGCAACCAGGACACCAGTTCACTGGGCTGTTTTTGCGCTCCACAAGCCCAGCTTGCCAAAACTTTAGAAAAATCCACTGCCCCCAGCGGTAATATTCGGGGTCGCACGCAACAACACACCTGTCCCAGTCGTAAGAAAGCCCCATGCGCTTAAAGCTTACTTTTTGCGTTTCAATGTTTGCATATGTCCATTTCGCAGGGTGGCTGTTGCGCTTAATGGCAGCGTTTTCAGCAGGCAAGCCAAAAGCATCCCAGCCCATTGGGTGCAGCACATTAAAGCCCTGCATGCGCAAGTAGCGTGCCACAACGTCGCCAATTGTGTAGTTGCGCACATGCCCCATGTGAATGTCGCCCGAGGGGTATGGAAACATTTCCAAAACGTACTTCTTTGGCTTTTCAGACGTGGTGTCAACCTTGTGAATGCCTGCGTCTTGCCAAGCCTTTTGCCAACGTGGTTCAATTTCTGCTGGGTTATATTGCTTCATGCGCCTTTTGCTTTCTGTGATGTTTTAAAACTTATGCGTGGTTTGTGTAACTAGTTTTCTTTAACTACCAAAACGTCGCAGCGTACGTTTCGAATTAGAAATGTTGACACGCTGCCAACAAACACATATTTAATGTTTGACAAACCACGCTCGCCGCAAATAACTAAATCAGGGTGAAGCGGTTCTATCACTTGCTTTTGAAGCGTTTCTGTGATGCGCCCTGCACGAACAGTAAGTTCAACAGAAGGGATGTTAGGGTCATTCTTTGCAGCTTCCAAAAGGTCTGAAAGCTCCTGTTCAATGCGAATTTTACCCTCTGAGCAAAGCTGTTCAAAATCAACGCCTGAAGCCTCGTAGGGCACTGAGTCAATTACAAAGCCAAACGTTAGTTTTGCGCCATCCTTTGAAGCGAGCGCAATTGCACGCTCCGCAACCGATTTTTGAGTTGAAGCACCGTCAAGCGCTGCAAAAATTTGCTTGTATGCAAAAGCCATGTTTCCTCCTGTAAACATTGTTGCGCTCCACATGCGCAAGAACACTGTAACCAAAGCACCACTGCATTTGCAGTAGAGCGAGAATTGAAAGCATTGTAGCGCATAATTTTTTAAAGCATGCTTTTTTATATGAAAGTTGCGA
>CAYVDR010000272.1:0-1841 GCA_964450625.1 uncultured Senegalimassilia sp. | reverse complement strand
TGAAATTAAGGCAAGAACAAACAAACAAATTAAACACGATGCTAAAGAAATTTACTCTAGTTGGGGTTTAAGTTTGAGCGATGCAATTAATCTGTTCCTAATAAAGTCTGTAGACGTTGGTGGGCTGCCGTTTGAAATGAAGAAAACCATTAATCATGATAAGTTGCGCAAACATGCTCACATTGCTAAACTCGACAAAAATGGTGTTGCTGTTCTTCCTGAAGAATGGAACGATTAATTAAATTTATGGTTGAAAGCTTTAAACCCTTACCATGGGAAATTTGGCATGCAAAATTTAACTTTGAACGTTCAGGGTATAAATTTCGCCCAGTAATTGTTGTGTCTGTCGCTGATGATATGTTGGCAATAATGGTAACAAGTAAAAACAATAAGCTGACATTGGAAAACGACTATTTGATTCGTGATTGGAAAGAGGCGGGCTTAGTAAAGCCTTCAATTGCACGCATTGACAGAACAATTGCGCTACCTTTCAATTACATTGGAACATCAGGGTTTATTGGTAATCTCACTGCTTATGATAAAGAAAATATCATTCACATTATCAACAATTTGTCCTGATATCAAACATTGATTTTAGAATGTTCATTGGTTGTTGGGGTTGGTGTCATTTTGTTTCTTCCTTAAGCTCTTGAACTAAATACTCATCACTCATGCAATGCATGTTAGACACTCCTTCGCTCATTAGCGTATACACCCACGAGTTGTAAAAGACATCTAAGGCCTGCTTTATTGAAATGTTGTTTTCCTTTGCAAAAAGTTCAACTACACGAGCATATTTTTTCTGCAACAAAATTGGATTTGCCCTCACAGCTGCTCACTTCCTTTAAACTTTAAATAGGTACTCATAATTTTGCACCCATTTCTTTCATTGCATAAATAACGTCATCCACAATGTATTCTTTTCCTTGTGTGTGCAGCGCATCGTAACTTGGAACAATGTAGCCATACAAAACATTGGTTTGCTGTGTCATGATATTGTATACATCCTTTGCATTCATGCCCAATTTTGCTGCAACGTTTTCAATGCAAAAAATTGCAAACTCTAATTCTTTGCTGGTTAATTGGTTGTTTGTAGTTTCCATTTTTAACCCTCTACACCGTCCGAAGCTCAATTTCAATGCCGCTTGCCTCACTTGCGTGCTTGAATGCCTGTTTAAACAATATCTTCAATTTGCTGCTTTAAAGTTGGGATGTCAATTGTTATTGTATTCCATGCCCAAATTGGGTCTACGACACCATAATCGTGGGCAATTATGTTTCTAAACGTAACTATTTCACGCCAGGGAATTTCATTATGTTCAGCTTTTAAATTATCGCTAACAGAATTAGCAAGTTCACCAATTTGAAAAACAGGCATTAGCAGCATGTCTTGAAACTCATCATTTGAAACAAAAGAAGCCTCATTAATTGAATACTTTTCTATGCGAAAGTTAATAGCTTCACATAACTTTATTATTTTGTTAAGAATTAAATTGTCATCAGCGTTCATACAAAAGCACCTTAGTTTTTTGCATCGAGTTTTTGACATGAGGGAAAAGAGAGCGCTCTGTTACAACATCAATGTTTTTGCCCGTGAGTGCTTTCATTTTGTTTGCAAACGAAGCAGCACTAATTAAAGAAAATGTCTCGCCTGTTTCTAGGCATAAATCAATGTCACTGGTGCTTTTTTGTTTGCCTGTAGCGCATGAGCCGAACAAATAAACTTTGTTAATGTCAAAACTAGGGCAGACAGCCGCAACCGCATTGTTAATTTCTTCTATGTCGATTTTTGTTTCCATAGAGCAATTATAGCACTCACACCGTTCGAAGCTCAATCTCAA
>CAYVDR010000271.1:0-1845 GCA_964450625.1 uncultured Senegalimassilia sp. | reverse complement strand
TTTGTCCAGTATTTTTTGAAGAAAGTTTTAAATATTTTGATATTTTCACAAAATAGCATGTATTTAACGAACATGGGTACGTAATATTTTAAATTGGAGAATTAAATAGTGAACAAATGTTTTAATATAATTGCAATACCCTTGATTACAACAATGCTACGGAAAAATTTCGCGAGAAAAAACAGACACTTGAACAAATGTTGACAAAATAAAAGCACCCAAGCAGCTTACAACTTGGGTGCTAAATGATATTTTAGTTAAAATACTGTTTGCGAGACTTAAAAATTTAACTATTAGAAAGAAGACTTACCGCCTTTAAATTTAAGTCAACGAACTTAGGTTTCACACACGCGTAAATTGCAGCTTCTAAATTTTGGATAGTAATGGGAATGCAGCCAGTTTTTAGAGCAGCTGCAAGTATGCACACGTTCAAAACTTTGTTTGTGCCAAGTTGTGCAAGAACTTTTTCACTATCAAATGGAATGAATGTTGCAGCTGAATTATTAAGCGAGCTTTTGATTGATGCCACAACTTCGGCTGGATTATAAGAGCCACCTGCTAATGCTGCCGTTACTGGTTGAACTGCGCGAGTTGCACAAACAAGAGTGCCGCATTTGCTAAGGTAAGGCAGCGTGCGTGCCGCTTCAGCAGGCTCAAAAGCAACAATTAAGTTTGCACTGCTATGCGGCACAAGCGGCGAGGGCACAACTTCGCCTGCATTAGCAATGCGAATGTGTGACACAACGCTGCCACCGCGCTGTGCCATGCCAATTGTTTCAGCGCTGCGCACTTGCCAACCATTTTGGCTTGCCGCATGCGCAAGAAGCTTCGCACCAAGAACTGTGCCTTGGCCACCAACACCGCAAAGCAAAATATTAAGCATTCCTAAACCCCCTTAACAATTGCAGAAAATGGACAAATGCTAACACATAAGCCGCAACCTGTACACTGCGCAGCATCAACATAGGCCTGCCCGCGCATGCCACTTTTTTTGCCGCGTAAACTTGCATTAAACCCAATTGCTGGGCAACCAATTTCATTAATACACTTTTTACAACCAGTACAAACTTCAGAATCTATTTTTACAGCACTTGCTTGCTTTATAATTTTTGCACAAGGGCTTTCAAACAATATAGCAGAAGGACCTTCAAAATTTATGGCCTGTTTTGCCTGCTTAACGGCATTATTCAAATTCAGCGGGTTTGCATGCACAACACATTTAACACCAACGGCTTTTAGCACAGCGTCAATTGAAATTGCTGGGTTTTTGTTCCCTTCAAGTGTAATACCAGTGCCTGGGTGAGGTTGGCCGCCTGTCATTGCAGTTGTTGAGTTATCAAGCACACAAAGCGTCATGTTGATGTTGTTATAAACCGCATTAACAATGCCCGTTATGCCACTAGCAAAAAATGTTGAATCGCCAACAAATGCAACTGCCTTTTTATTTTCATTTGCAAGTGCAATACCCTGTGCCATTGTAATGCCAGCCCCCATGCACAAGCATGTGTCAACTGCATTAAGCGGGGCAGCATTGCCTAAAGTGTAACAGCCAATGTCGCCACACATAACCGCCTCTTCACCGCAAAGTGCCTGTTTAACGGCATAAAAACTGCCGCGGTGTGGGCAGCCTGGGCACAGCACAGGTGGCCGTGCGGGCAAGGCACTGTCTTCAGTCATTGGAGAATAATTATATGCTGTAGCACAATTTTCAAGAGCGTTTAAACTAAAGAACTTGCACAAGCATTCATAAATTGCATCTATGCTGTTCTCACCACGGGTTGGCGCATAGTCGTTTAACTTGCCGTACACTTCAAAATTAGCGTGACTTTGCCCAGCAAACTTTAA
>CAYVDR010000270.1:0-1858 GCA_964450625.1 uncultured Senegalimassilia sp. | reverse complement strand
TTACGGTAATCGCAGCGACCGTCAAGTTTTTTACGTGCTGCCCACACGTGCGTTGCTAAAAAAAGCAACTGGTGCATTATTACATCCAGCTTAAACTTACGCAATAGTAGAAACTGCAAAATGACTAAAGAATTTTTGAGTTATTTGTTTATGATGCTTATACAGGAAATTGCAATGTCAAGATATTACCCAAAGCGATATGTTTTGATATTTTCACAGTTCGTAATCTAATTCATAACATTGATGCAAAACCTCAAGCGTGCGTTCTTTTGTCGCACCTCGGATACCTAGAGATTTTAGATTCACGTCTTCTTTTTGCATAGCTTTTAGAAATGCCGTCATGTCTTCTGCCACTTCAGCACCCAGTTCTTGTCTTGACTGTGCACTCAACAGTTGAGCAATTCGGAACACGTCATTTTTGTGCTTCTTGATGTTCTTGCTATCAACACGTTCACCATTCGCTTTTCGCTCGCTTAAATCCAGCTCTTCACGCTCCATTATCAAGTCGCAAGCCGTGCCACCGATGATGACATATTGTTCTTCAAAGCCTTGAAAACGCTCCTTGAATGTTTCAAACCCTCTAACCATTATCGTTCACCCAATAATTCTTCCAGTAATTCTTCAATGGCCTGCTCAACTCGTTCGTCTGCCGTGTTTCCAAGAGATAGCACCACAGAAAGCACATCGGCACACCCAGCATCTGAAAATAGTCTAGGGTCATATGCCCATAATTCAACCTCAGCCTGCTTTGCGGGGTCTATCAAATCATCAATAAGCAAATCCTTGTTGAAGCCTTTCTCGGGCGTTGCATACGTTGCAACTCTCGGCTCACCAAGCATTGTACATTTAGACAAAGCACTAACTCCAGCAAGTACCATATCGTCAGCTATTTCGGACGAGTCAATATAGCCTTTGTTTTTGACAGGTGACGAGAGAAAGGGTTTCGCTTTTTCAAATAACTCTCGCCTAGGAAACCTCGACTCAATAACTTTGCTCACACCATCTTTAAAGACTTCAAACAAGCCTGTCTGTTCTAGCTGTTTTGTGGCTCGAGTGAGCGTCATTGAAGTTAGTGGTAGTGCCTTGGTTGCATCAGATATATACACCCTGCTTTCTTCTGCGTACATATAAAACAAAAATAGCTGTTGTGTTGAAAACATAAACTTGCCAGTTAACTTCTTTGTTTCTGCTTCATCTTCAAGATAAGCCCCCAGGAACGGCAGATAAGCCTGCTTATCGGTCATGAAGGCTATATGGCTGTCAATCAGGGATTGCCGTTTGTAATTTGAGATTGACTTCAATTGTAAAACGACAGGTTCTTTTTCCTGTGTCTGTATTTTTAAAATTTGCTTTTTCACGGTTGGAAGCACTGGAAGGTCTTGCTTAGGTGTTATAACAACACATTTTTTATTACCAATTGTGGCAATATGGAAGTCGTAGTCTTCGGAAATATAAAGTGGCAAAGCATCTTTTTTGCTCCAACATGTATATTTAATCGGTATTCCAAACACGCTTGTTTTCATGCTCTGAACTCCTTTATAACTTTTTTCTTTAATTATAACGTCTGAAAGTTAAAAAGAGAATATTAAGTTATATATCGAATATAGAAATTTCTAAAAAAATATTAAATGCTTGTGATTGATTGTTGGAGCGTGCCATTCTAACACGCTCCTTGGAGTTTAAATAGGCTGCAAAAATTTGTACCCTACTACGGACAGTTCCTGCTTGCCAGCGACCCACAGCCGAACTGCTAGGGCGGAACTCGCACCACGGGTTACCCCATATTCTTGCCTGTGCTTATATTGGCTAAAGCTGCGTTTCGAGAGGTTTCCCAACTCTTACGGTAATCGCAGCGACC
>CAYVDR010000269.1:0-1867 GCA_964450625.1 uncultured Senegalimassilia sp. | reverse complement strand
CATTTATGCGTGCATGCGGTGCGTTTGCCACCAACAACAAAAGCGAGCTTACGCTGACTGCGCGAGGCCGCTACTTAATGGTTGTTATGATGCGACAGTTCTTCATTGGTGTGAACAACTTGCGCGACCAGGCACGTGCAGCCCTGCCTGAAAGCGAGCGTCAGCTGTTGTTTGGTGCTGGGGTTGCGCTTGGCGGGGGTAAGTAAAATCAAACAGCTAAGATACACATTTAGCAATACAAGTTCTGGGCGCCCGTTTAGCCGTTCAAAGCATTTGGAAGGTTGCCGCACAAAGGATAACGCATGCGTTGTGCTTGATGGCACTAAAGTTGTGTATGCAAGCGAAACCGAGCGCTTTAGCAAAAAAAAGCATGATTGGGGTCATCCCTTTACTCCACTGCTAGTTTTTCAAACCCGTTTTCAATCTAATGAAGCGTTTCAATTAGCTCCTTTCAAAATAGGCGACATCGGTTCACATCACGAACACCACATTTACGAGGCGTTTTACCAAAGCGGTTTCAAAAATGCCGCCGTGCTTGTAAACGACGGCGTTGGCGCAGAAGGCGATTGCATTACGCTTGCCTATATAGAACAGGGAAGCGCTCCGCAAATTTTGGAAACGTTTGCAGTTGGCAAGGCTGGGTGTGCGGCTAAAAAATGCCTAATTTCCCCATGTGGGCTGTATGCTTTTGCTGCCTATAGCATATTTGGCAGTGAAAACGCGGAAGGCAAATTAATGGGGCTTGCTGCATATGGCAAAAACAATGGACGCGCTTATTGCAGTTGGAATAATTCTGGCCAGTGCGTTGACTATAACGCTGAAGCCCTTATTAGTGATATTGAAATTTGCGATATCAAACAGGCTTTTCGCTCTGGAGCCGCTTACGACAATGACAAGTTTTTGGCAGTTTGCAACATTGCAGCAACAATCCAACAAAACTTTGAAGACACAATGGTCGGGGTTGTGAAGCACTTCAAGCAACTGTTAGATGCTGCTGGCATACAAACCCGCAACCTGTGCTTAAGCGGTGGAGGCATTTTAAATTGCCCCACAAATTCTAAAATTGTTGAACTTGGTTTTTTCGACAACTACTACGCAAGCCCGCAACCTAGCGATGGATGTGCTGAATCAATTGGGCGTGCATTTTATGCAATGCACAATAATGGTGAATCGCTAAAATCGCAACGCTTAAAAAGTGCATACCTAGGTGCTAGCTACTCGGTTGACAGCATTATCAATGACTGCAAACCAATAAATAACCCAACACAAAAAATTGCAGCCCACCTAAAAGCTGGCGGTGTTGTTGCGTGGTATCAAGATGGCGCAGAATATGGGCCGCGTGCTTTAGGGCACCGTTCATTTTTAGCTGACCCATCTGCCCCTGGCATGCTAGATGCGCTAAACATAATAAAGGGGCGTGAAGCGTGGCGCCCGCTAGCGCCAGTTGTACCAAAGCGCCTGTTTTCACTGCTGTTTGACGCTAAAAACACCAACATGTGCGAGTTTATGCTGCGCACGCTTCCAATTAAACAGAAGTGGCAGCGCCGTCTGCAGGCAGTGTGCCACAAAGATGGCAGCACGCGCCCGCAGCTTCTTGAGCGCAGCACAAACCCGCAGCTCTACGATTTGCTAATGGCATACTTTCAACAAACAGGCACACCTTGCCTTATAAACACTTCCCTTAACATTAACGGCTTTCCAATTGTTGAAACACCGCACGATTTGTACAACCTTGCTGAAGAAATTACATTTATAGAAAAGCCCATCCCTAAAGTTATGACAGTTTTAATTGATGGCGAAAACTTTTATGAGGTTGTAGTGCAGGATTCCGCTAAACGCAGGGTACCGCTAAATATAAGTGATCCTC
>CAYVDR010000268.1:0-1878 GCA_964450625.1 uncultured Senegalimassilia sp. | reverse complement strand
AATTATACAAATTTATGTGGCTAAAATACATGCAAGCACTAAATTGTCAAGTTCATTTTTGCGTGGCTACATAACGGTGAATGGCGTGGCAGTTTGTTGCTTTGCTTAAGGTGTACTAGACGGGGGTTTATATGCTAACGATTGGTTGTCATCTTTCAGTTTCAAAAGGCTTTTTGCACATGGCTCGCGAAGCCGTAAGTTTAGGAGCAAACACGTTTCAGTTTTTTACACGCAACCCGCGTGGTGGGGCTGCAAAAGCAATAGACGAACAAGACATAAAGCGTTTTCACGAATTTGCAGCTGAAAATGGCATCACGCGAATTTTAGCTCACGCGCCATACACGCTGAACTTGTGCTCAAAGAACCCTAAAACTGCCCAGTTTGCACGCGAGGCACTTAAGGACGATTTGCTTCGCATGGAGCACACTCCAAACCAGTTGTACAACATGCACCCTGGTAGCCACACAGGTCAAGGCGAAAGCGCTGGCATAGAAATGATTGCTAGTGCTCTAAACGAGGCTTTGCAACCCGAGCAAACTACAACGCTTTTGCTTGAAACAATGGCTGGCAAAGGCAGTGAGGTTGGCAAAACGTTTGAGCAACTTCAAGAAATTATTGAACGCGTTCAGCTAAAAAGCCATGTTGGAGTTTGCCTGGATACGTGCCACATTTGGGATGGGGGTTACGACATTGCGCAAAACCTTGATGGTGTGCTTGAGAAATTTGATGGTATTATTGGCCTTGATAAGCTTTATGCAGTTCACTTAAACGACAGCCTTAACGCGTGCGGGTCACATAAGGACAGGCACGCGCGCATAGGCGAGGGTGAAATTGGTTTTGAAGCGCTTGCTAAAGTTATAAACCACCCAAAGCTTAAAAACCTGCCATTTTACTTGGAAACCCCGCAGGAAAACGTCAGTGGTTATGCAAAAGAAATTGAGGCTTTGAAAGCAGCTTTTTCAGAATAACTTAGGCTTAAGGGGGCATTTGCAACTTGCGGTGTACTCCAGCTGGTGTAATTTGGCGCTTGGAAAGTGGCAAGTTTGCGCCCCTGGGTTTTTTAAGCTTTGTGCGTGCTATTGTTCGCCCTGTTCTTGTTAAGCAAACTTTTTTCGAGAAAGGGTTTAATCATGACTGAGAATTTTAATAGCCAACACAACTTCGACCCGCAAACGGGCTTGCCGCTAAACCAAGGCAGCGGGCAAGCGCAACAGGTGCCCCCAACCCAACAAATGCCACCAGTTTCGACCACGCAGCAGCCAGCACCGCAACAACAACAGCAGCAGCAACCCTCACATGTGCAGCAAACGCAGCAGCCAGCGCAGGCATCTAGCACGTCTGCTGAAGCTAAAAGCGCACAGCAGCCAGTAACGCACACGCAGCAAATGCCACCTGTAACGCCAGTGTATGAAACACCGGCGGCAAAAACTTATGCCAGCACAACAAACGGCGTGAACAACAGCTCTAACGAAAAGAGTGAAAGTTCTAAAAAATCTGCTAAAACATTTGGCATTGCGTTTGCAGGCGCTGCACTTGCTTGCATTATTGGCATTGGCGGCTTTGCACTTGTGAACAGCAATGGCAAAACAACTTCTGGCACAAGCGTTACGCTGGGTGCTACAACAAACACCGAAATCACGGCGCAGGATTCAGATAGCTCGCTTGCAGAAACAGTTGCAAGCAAGGCACTTCCTTCCGTTGCAGCTATTGATGTTTACACAAAGCAGTCGTCAAGTTCATCGTCTAGCATTTTTGGCTACGGCATGGGCAACAATTCCAACAGCGACTCTTCAACGCTTACGCAAAGCTCGCTTGGCTCGGGCGTTGTGCTTTCAGCCGATGGCTACATTGTTACAAACTACCACGTTATTGAAGGTG
>CAYVDR010000267.1:0-1880 GCA_964450625.1 uncultured Senegalimassilia sp. | reverse complement strand
CAAGCGTTGTGCCCATGCGCAGGGCACATGTTGAAATTGAGACACAGGGCACGCACACGCTTGGCATGACTGTTGTTGACATGCGTGGGCGTGAGCCTGCGCCTGAGTGCTGCCATACACAAGTTGGCATGGGGCTTGATTTTAACAAGTTTTGGGATTTAATTATTGACGCTATTGAAAGGCTTGGGAAATAAAATGACTGCAAGCAACCAAACAAAAACTAACACCACCAAAACAATTGTGCCCTTAATGGCAGCACTTCTTGTTGCAATTTTTGCGTTTCAGCTAAACTCATCAATGCTTTCACCTGCATTGGTGCAAATGCAAACAGAGCTTAACACAACAAGTGTTGAAGTTGGCAATTCGCAAACCGTGTTCTTTACAGCATGTGCAGTGTTTTCGCTGTTCTTACCACGCTTGGCTGACCTTGTTGGCAGGCGAAAAGTTTTATGCGGTATGCTTGCAATCACGGGTGCTGGTTGCCTTGTAAGTGCAATGGCTCCAAACATTACAGTGCTTATGGTTGGGCGAGTGGCACAAGGCGTTGCAGGACCTGTTGTGCCAATGTGTTTGATTATGCTTCACGAGGAAGTGCAAGACAATGCACGCTACGCAAAGTTAATGGCAATTTTAACATCCGTTAATGGCGGCATTGCTGGTGTTGATGCGCTGCTTGGTGGTTGGCTTGCAGGCAACTTTGGTTTTAGGTCGGTGTTTTTAACAATGGCAGTTGTTGCTATTGTTGCTGTTGTGCTTGTTTGGGTGTTTTCAAAGGAAAGCACGGCTGCTGAGACCCCAAAGATGGACTGGCATGGTGCATGTTTGCTTGGTCTTGCATTTTTATTCGCATACCTTGGCATAAATGAAGCACAAAACCTTGCGGCTGCTAAATGGGACCTTGTTGTTGTAATGGTTCTTGTTGCCGCCTTGTTTTTTGTACAATTCTACAGAACCGAAAAGCGCAAGAAAAACCCAATGGTTTCCACGAAATACCTAAAGCAACGCCGCACTTGGGGTTTATTGCTCACAACACTTCTAACAATGACAGGCGTTTTTGCGGTAATGAACGGCGTTGTGCCTGCAATTGCACAAGACGCAACACTTGGTGTTGCAATGGGTGCTGATGTTGTTTCGTTTGCCACACTTACACCCTATGCGCTTTTAGGGCTGGCTTTTGGTCCTGTTGCAGGCATTTTAGCAAGCAAGTTTGGCTACCACATGGTTTTGCGCGCAGGGCTTGTTGTTAGCATTTTAGGTGTTGCATTTGGCATTTACGTTGCGAATTCGCCTAGCGTGCCTGCCCTTGTTGCAATTTCTGTTGTACTTGGCATTTCATATGCTGGCTGTGCAAACATTATGCTTAACGGGCTTGGTATTGTGCTTTCTCCGAAAGACAACCCAGGCTATTTGCCAGGCATGAACGCTGGTGCTTTTAATTTAGGTGCGGGGCTTTCGTTTACTGTGCTTTACTCTGCCATGAACGCCATTACTGCTATAAGTGGAACTGCGGCGGGCTACGCTGCTTCAATGGTGGCTGGCATTATTTTGTTAGCATTAGCACTTTTAACATCGTTCCTTATTCCAAAAAACGCTGATACACCAGCTTAATTGAAATTTTTAAGCATTGCACAGCTAAAATAACACCCGCTGTTTTCTGCGAATATATGTAATATAGTGTCTGATCTCTGTCCGTGTAGAATTTTTGCACGCTAAAAAAATTGTTGACCTAACGTTTTTGCGCCTTTAAAATACTTGCTCGCATGAAACGGGTTAGACTTTTCTGCTTGTTCCTTTTTAAAGAAACTTCCAAACCGTTTTATGCAATTCGTGGATCGTTAGCTCAGCTGGAAGAGCAGGGGACTTTTAATCCCAAGGTCCGG
>CAYVDR010000266.1:0-1911 GCA_964450625.1 uncultured Senegalimassilia sp. | reverse complement strand
TTCCAAATGCGCATCATCTTTAAGTTTTTGCGCCCTTCTTGTGTGCTGAAATCGGCATTCTTGTGGTCATCAAGCATCTTTACCAAGTAATCAGTGTTGAAAAATTCCCTCGCAGCATCGCTTGTGAACGCCGCTTTTATGCGGTTGTAGTAAAGGTCGGTCTTTAGCCAAACTGTAAGTGGTGTGATGAACGGCTGTTTTGGCATGTCAGCAACATTTTTTTGAAAGCCCATGTGTGCCGCTGCACGGCGCAGGGCATACTTTGAGTGCTCGTTTGTAACACGGCAGTTTGTTGGTAGCTGCAGCGCAACATCTAAAACTTTTTTGTCCAAGAAAGGCACACGCAACTCAAGCGAGTGTGCCATGGACATGCGGTCGGCTTTCAAGCAAATGTCGTATGGCATGTACGACACCATGTCAACGTATTGCGTTTGCGTTATAACATCGCCGTTTTGCGTTTGCTCTTTTGCAGCATCGAAGTGTGGTTTAGCCTCCAACCAGGGCTTATAGTTGCCTTTGAACCCTTTAAGCACATGTGGTACTTCGTCGTACATGTAGTTCATGCACCCGCGTTGGTAGCTGCGGCAAGGCCCACCTGCACCACGCATGGCAAAGTGGCGCCCATGGAAAGGCGGAAGTTTTTCAGCCACAGCACCAGCGGCAGCACGCAAGGCACGGGGCAGTTTAAAGTATTTGGAGAATTGATATTGGTCGTGGTAAATCCAATAGCCACCAAACAGCTCGTCAGCACCTTCGCCCGATTGCACAACTTTTAGTTGCTTTGCTGCCAGCTGGCTTACAAAATACAGCGGAATGGCACTGGGTGCGCCCAAAGGCTCGTCCATGTGGTATTGCTCGTTTGGCACAACATCCAAAAATTCCTTTGCAGTAACTTCAACACTTTCATTTGCAAGCCCAGCCCATTTGGCAAATGCGTGCGCATCGTCAAGTTCGTCAAGCTTAATTTTAAAGCCAGCGCCCTCGGCAGCTTCACGTTCACGTTCGCTTCCTGTTATGTCATAGCCCACCGAAAACGTTTTAGTTTCGGGGTGGTGCTTGCCCATGCAATACGCCGCAAGTGAGCTGTCAATGCCACCAGACAAAAAGCTGCCAATTTCAACATCGGCAATTTCGTGTGCTGCCACACTTTTGTCAAATGTGTCAGCAATTATATCTGCCCACTCTTCCAAGCCTTTGCTCTCGTCAATTTTGTACGTAATTTTGTAGAAGCATTTGATGTCAAGGTTGCCGCCCTTAAAAACCATGTAGTGGCCAGGCAGCATTTTGTGCACATCTTTGAACATTGTTTGCGAATCGTTTAGGTATTCAAAGCACAAGTATTGCGGCAGTTGTTCACGGTTAAGTTCTTTCTTAAAGCGTGGGTGCGCCAAAAAAGCTTTAATTTCGCTGCCGTAGATGATGCGCTTGCCAGCCGTTTGGTAGTACAGCGGTTTAATGCCAAATATGTCGCGCGCAAGCACCAACTCTTGCGTCTTTTCATCCCAAATGGCAATGGCAAACATGCCACGCAAACGCTCGAAAACACCAGTGCCCCAAGCTTCGTAGCCGTGCAAAATAACTTCCGTGTCGCCATTTGTTTTAAACGTGAAGCCAGCACTAACAAGCTCTTCTCGAAGTTCTTGAAAGTTGTAAATTTCACCGTTAAACGTTAACGACACACTGCCGCTTTCGTTTTGCATGGGCTGGTGGCTCGCTTCAATGTCTATGATTGACAGGCGGCGAAACCCCATTGCAATGTTGTTGTTTACGAAATACCCGTCTTCATCGGGCCCACGGTGGATAATTCTGTCCGCCATGTCTTTTACGATGGCTGCATTTGTTGCCTCGTCAAAGTCAACAGCACTAAAACCCACAAAACCGCACATAAATTTGCTCCTATCTAAAACAGCG
>CAYVDR010000265.1:0-1923 GCA_964450625.1 uncultured Senegalimassilia sp. | reverse complement strand
TGTCAACAAAATAGGTTCCGTTTCGAAGTTGCTCAAACTCTTCTTTTAACATTCTTGGGTTGATGTATTGCATTTCAAAAACCTCCCACTCATTTGTTCCCTTTCGTTTTGCATAGAGTATAGCACATTATTTAAGGTTTGGGCGAGCGGTGAACATCAACATAAAGCGAACATTTGTTTAAGAATGCACTAAAACTTGAATACCGCAATACTCCCAACCAAATTAAATAAGGCTTCGCAACTTCCAGCACAACTTAAAACCCTCAATCGCAGAAAAAAGCGGCAGCTTTTATGCTGCCGCTTGAATCTTTTGCCGTTGCTTAAGCTTTCTTAACCTGCATGGTTGGGGTGCTGCGGCATGTGGTCTTGCACAGCTGTTGTTGCAATGTTTTACAAGTTTAAGGGTTTACATGCAGAAAGCTGGGGCAACCCCATAAGAGTCGCTTGGAATGGCGGAGTTGATAAGGCTGCCAGAATAGGCGACTCGCAAGAAGTCGACCGAGTTGCCGGTGCGCGGCGAGCGCAACCACCATTGGAAGTTCTCGTTGGTAGCGCCCGAGGGACTTCCACCGAAACGCGTTTTGCGAATGTCATTTAAACACGGGTTTGCACCACTTTCATTGTATATACCACCTCCATTAATAGCCTTTGAAGCAAAGTAAGTGTATTGCACACCTTCGGTGTTTGCTGCTGGAGCACCGGAGTAATAAGTAGATGGATCTGAAACAAGCTCTGAGTAGGAAAGCAGGAAGAAGTAATCGGAGGATGTTGAAACAGTACCACTGTTTTGTTTACCACCAGTGTTGTAGGTCTTGCTTACCTGTTTAATATCATTTGTAAAGGCTTCAGGGAACAGCGTGTAGATGCTGCCGTCTTTTTGAAGCTTTGAGTACAAGCTGGCAGTGTCTTTACTATCATACGTGCATTTAGTCCAACCACCAATGTTTGATTTAGAAGTTGCTAAAGCTTCACATTTTGGCAGGCTGCGCACTGCGTGGAATGTTAAGTTGGAGCCATCAGTGTCAGATGCTGCGGCAGAATTTGCATGTGCGCCTACTTGAATAACCCTAAACTCAGCGTAATTGTTTTCTGCTATTGCAGTGCCAGAATTGTAAGAGGTGTATAGGTGAATGTTATCGGCTTTCATAATGTTAGTGTATTCAGTTTGTGCCAACTGTTTTTTTGTTTCGTTTGTGCCCTTTAAGTTATCGACATCACCTTCAATGTCTGTTTGCGTTTTTGTAACACCAGACTGCGGGTTGTTGTAGTACTTGTTAGAAGAGCATGTGTTAGTGCTGTCCATTGGGGCAACCTCAATGCCTGTTGCCATCCAATAAGCACCAAGAGCTGTTGTTGTCCAGTGTGCATAAAGGTTAACTGTTTCACCATTTGTTGTTGCAAGGTCAGCGCCAGTTGTACCTTCAGTTTGGTCTGCGATAGCTGGGTTAGTATCACTTGAGTTAGTTGAGAACTTATCGCAGTATTTTGTACCTGTGCCGTCTTCTTTAGTTGTCCAATACATCATGCCTTTTTGAGCGTCACCTGAACCGTTCGTAAACTTATTACCAACTAGTTGAACTCCGCTGTCAAAAGTGACTATTTGGGTGTATTCAGTTTTACTGTCAGATGTTGTGCCACCGTTGCCATGGAATTTAACTGTATAGTAGGCTGCTGTGATTTCGCCTGCTGTAATTGATGTATCAGTGGACACTACAGTATAGTTTGCTTTATTTGTGCCAGTAACGCTAAATTCAAAGTCTTTAACTGTAAGGTTTGTGCCTATGTCACTTGTTTCTGCGTTGTCTTTGTAATACTTGCCAGTGCCAGTAACAGTGATGGTGTTACTAGAGTCTGTTCCTTTATAGCCAGAAATTTTGGCTGCATCAATTGTAAGCGTTGCAGCACTTGTGCCATCATAGCCCT
>CAYVDR010000264.1:0-1957 GCA_964450625.1 uncultured Senegalimassilia sp. | reverse complement strand
CATGACAGGCGCACCATGTCGGGCGCAATGCCACAGGCTTCAAGTTCAGCGTCTGTCATTTGGCGGTGCGTTGAATTTGCAGGGTGCAAGCAGCATGTGCGAGCATCTGCTACGTGTGTTGCAATTTGGCACAGCTTCAGCTTTTTCATAAACTCCTCAGCTGCAGCACGCCCACCGTTAAACCCAAAGCTTACAACGCCACAGGTGCCGTTTGGCATGTACTTTTGCGCAAGCTCGTAATATTTATTGCCTTCAAGCCCTGGGTAGTTCACAAAGCGCACGGCTTTATGCTGCTGCAAAAACTTTGCAACTGCCAGCCCGTTTTCGCAGTGGCGCGGCATGCGCACGTGCAAGCTTTCCAGCGAGCTGTTTAGGAAAAACGCTGCCTGCGGGTTTTGCATAGGGCCCAAATCGCGCATTAGCTGCGCTGTTGCTTTTGTAATGTATGCGCCAGCTTGACCAAACTTTTCAGCATACACAATGCCGTGGTAGCTTTCATCGGGTTGTGTAAGCCCCGGGAACTTGCTTGCGTGCGCCAGCCAATCAAACTTGCCACCGTCAACAATTACACCGCCAACATATGCGCCGTGCCCATCAAGGTACTTCGTGGTGGAGTGCACCACAATGTCTGCGCCTAAGTCAAGTGGCTTGCACATAACAGGTGTTGGGAACGTGTTGTCAACAATAAGTGGCACGCCGTGTTCATGTGCGCAACTTGCAAAAAGCTCAAAGTTTAAAACAGCAAGTGCTGGGTTTGCAACGCTTTCGCCAAAAACAAGCTTTGTATTAGGTTTAAATGCTGCATCAAGTTCGGCCTTTGTGCAATCGGGCGCAACGAACGTGCACTCAATGCCCATGCGAGCCATTGTGTGTTGAATTAAGTTGTACGTGCCCCCATAAATTGCAGAGCTTGCAACAATGTGGTCGCCTGCACAAGCAATGTTAAACATAGCCAAAAAACATGCAGCCATGCCAGAGCTTGTTAGCATTGCTGCACTGCCGCCTTCAAGTTCGCAAATTTTCGCAGCAGTTGCATCACATGTTGGGTTTTGAAGCCTGCTGTAGAAATAACCTGCTTCTTCCAGGTCAAACAAGCGCCCCATGTGCTCGGATGTGTCGTATTTCCAAGTGGTGGACTGCCAAATTGGCACTTGACGCGGCTCGCCATTTCCAGGCTTATAGCCGCCCTGCACGCATGTTGTATCAATGCTTGGTTTTTGCATAAACGCTCCTTAATATGTATTCCTGAACAACAAATTCACTATAGCAATCCAAGGCATCAGAAATGCTTAAAGGGCAGCAACCTCTATTATTTTTCCACCTGTATTTGTTAGTTTATTTTGCTAAATTCCAACTTAAATAAGCTAAACGTTTGAATTTGGTTTATATTTATGAACGTAAGTTGCTTTGGCAATTAATTTAAGTTTTTAAGTTGCAAAACATTCATTTTGCACCAAAACGAAAAGGGGTTTTTATGAAATTTTTAGGTTTAGGCGTTCCAGAACTTCTAATTATTCTGGTTGTTGTGCTGTTAATTTTTGGTCCTAAAAACCTTCCAAAGCTTGGTAGTGCAATTGGCAAATCTGTGAAAGGTTTGCGTGAGGGCATGGCAAGCGACGAGGGTAAGGTTGATGTAGAGCTTGACGACGAAGAAGAGCAAAAAAAGGAAGGCGAAGCCGTTGTTGAAAATGTTGAAGACGCCCCTAAGAAAAAAGTAAAGGTTACGGCTAAAAAAGCAACTAAAGAGGCCGAGGTTGTTGAATAAATGCTTTGCTGAAATTAACGCCGCAGTGAAATGGGTTTGGTAAAGTTGAAACAAAAGAATAATAAAGGCTTTGCAAATGCAAAGCCTTTTGTTGTTCATATGGTGCCCGAGGCGAGAGTCGAACTCGCACGTCTTGCGACAACGGTTTTTGAGACCGCCGCGTCTGCCATTCCGCCACTCGGGCATGCAAGT
>CAYVDR010000263.1:0-1969 GCA_964450625.1 uncultured Senegalimassilia sp. | reverse complement strand
ACGTCTGCGTAGGGTTTAGAACTTAGTGCTTAGTGGTTAGAGTTTATAGCTGAGAGCTTATAAATAACTCTGGCGTTTTGGATGCCGCACAGCAAATGAGTTGTGCGGCATTTTTTGTACAATATTAGTATTGTTGTCTGCTGATTAAAATTATTGTGTTTGTGGTTGATTTGTAATGAATTATAGGTTATTTTAACTGCAAAGTTAAATATTACGCATTACAATTTTATGCGAATACAACACATTCGAAAGGGGTAAAGCCATGGCACAAGCAACAGTAAACTTCAGAATAGATGCCGATCTAAAAAAGGGTTTGGAAAAGGTGTGCAAGGAGTTAGGCCTTTCTGCAACAACCGCATACACCATGTTTGCATCGGCTGTTGTGCGCGAACAGCGCATTCCGCTTAACCTTTCTCTTAACGACCCATTTTACTCAGCTGAAAACATGAAGCGTTTGAAAGAATCTATAAATCAAATGGAAACACAGGGCGGCACAATTCACGAGGTTTTAGATGATTAAGGAATGGAGCGATTTCTGCCATTTTACTTTACACATTTCAATTGTTTTGCATGACATATTTTGTGATTGTTAAAGCATCTTGGATTTAAACATTACAAAAGGCTTTTCTTAAATAGTTAGCTCTGTTATGGGCGCAACGTAAACCCCCTCAGGTGTTTTATATTTGAAATCAGTTTTGCCAACAAGAACCAACATAAAACTTGGGCTTGGGTTTCGGGCGGCAGGGTTTGCAGCAACCTTGTTTTTCAGCCTTAGAAGGTTTTTTGCACCTTCTTCTGCCTTATTGGCACCTAGTTTTATTTCAATAGCACCCCATCTGCCATCCCTAAGTTGAATTATTGCATCAACTTCCAAGCCGTCAGAATCCCTGTAATAGTGAAGCGGTGTAGACCCTGCAGCTGGCAAACAGGATGAAAAAACTCTTAAATCTCGCAAGCAAAGCTCTTCAAATAACTGCCCAAACAACTGCATGTTACTCATTAGTGAGCTTGGGCTTACGCCTAGAAGCGCTGCAGGCAGCGATGGGTCAGCAAAGCCATGTTTTGGTTTAGTGCGCAGCCTACTTGGTGATTTAATTGGTGCATCCCAACCTGTAATGTCACATAAAATATAGTGATTCAAGAAGTAGTTTAAAAAATTCCTTACTGTTCTAGTTGAGCTATCGTAATTTCTTTTATCAACCGCAAGCCCCATGTCTTTCGCAATTGTCTGCAAAGTGACAGGACTACCAATATTGCGCGCAATAGACTGCAAAAACAGCAAGAGTTCCTGCTCAGTGCCTGGGGCGTTTTTATCTTGCTTGGCAATAAGTGCATCAAGATACTGTGCAGGTATTAATTGAGAAACACTGCTTTTAACCCCAATAGCACCTGGCCAACCGCCTTCGCAGATGTAGTTTGTTAAATCTTCCAAATTTGTTTCGACAGACCCGCTTTCAAACTCGCCATTAAACAGCCCAGAAAGCGATACTGTGCCTTTAGATTGCCCAGTTTCACTAAGCGACATTGGCCACATTTTAAGCCTTGATATCCTGCCAGAACCACTGTGATGTGTTTTGTCCTTTGCTGGTGTTGAAGAACCAGTTAGTATATATAAGCCCCGTTTACCAGCAGCTTTATCAACTTTAGTTCGAACACAATCCCAAATTTCAGGGACTTGTTGCCACTCATCAATTACATGAGGGGCTTTTCCTTGCAAAACTGCATCAACATCAATTTGTGCAAGCCGTTTTGCCTGCTTATCGTCTAGCGAAATCTCACTGTTTCCATGGGCTCGAGCACTAAATGTCTTTCCCGACCACATGCAACCAGTAAGTTCCACTGCACCAAAAGCTTCAAGGTGCTGTTCAATAACAGAGTCTATAAACCTTGGTATATATTCTATGCCATCTATTTTCATGCTTACATTACCTACCAGTCTTAATGCCAGAAACTAAACCATCTAACTGCC
>CAYVDR010000262.1:0-1983 GCA_964450625.1 uncultured Senegalimassilia sp. | reverse complement strand
AAAAAACTCCCATTCCCCGCATCTGGGAAATGGGAGTGTAAAAGCTGTTATTTTATGAAAGTTATTGGGCTGACCAGTTCACATGCAAGTTTGTAAGTTTTACCTGCAAACAACTTCACATGGCACGTCTAAAATTTTTGCAACTTTCAAAATTGTGTCAATGTGACGACCAACCGCTGCTGCCATGTGGTGTGTAGGCCCCGTTTCATTCCAGCGGTTCATGAACTCACGTGCACCAATGCTAAACTTTGTGCGCATGTTTGTGTCGCCGAATGTGAAAATTGGCCCTGGCTGGTTTACACCTTCAGCAACAACGAACTTAAAATTGCCATTGCCATCTTGCGTGATTGCAAGGTAGGTGATGTCGCCCTCTGGTGGGTAGAACTGCGTTAAGTAGCCGCCGCCAGTTTTGCCGTGGAACACTGGCACAATTTTCATTGTTGGTTTTTTAGCCTGGGAAATGTCAGCATCGCCCGAGCCTGAGTGACCAATAATAACAACATCTTCCGGGAAGTCGATTGAATACATTTCAGCAAGCTGACCTGTGCCCGAGATAGTTTTCAAGATGCTCATTGCCATTGCAACTTTCATGTCGCCTTCAACAGCGCATGCAGTGCCTTGTTTAATTAGCATAGAGAAAGCTGGGATTAACATGGAATCTAAAACGCCAGCAGCGCCTTGGGCATAGCCGTCATAGTGGCTTGCAACTAAGCCCAATTCTTCATCCTTAACCCACTGCTCAAATGCAACAACGTATTTTGCCATCTTTTGAATTGGCTCATCTGTTGTGCTTGCTCCGCCTTCAATGTCGAACGTGTCAATAATGTCTTTTGCCTTTGCATCAATGGCTGCCTGGTCGTCAATGTCATCGGCAATTGCCCACATTTTTTCCCAGTCAAACTGCTTTGTGTAAAGCCCCATGCGGTTGTACAAGTTTGTTTCGTCAATGTATAAGTCCATCATGCCAGGGTATGGCCTGCCAATTTGGGCAATGTTTGTGCGACGAAGGCGGCGGCGCACTTGCGCAGCACGACACCAGTCTTCAATTTCGGCAGCAACTTGTGCATCGCCACCTTCAACAACACCAGTTACGACAGCATGACGCTTGCCAGCACGGTTTAGGTCGGCAACAACCTCACCTGGGGCGCCGCATGCATAAAGCTCACCCAGCCAAATTGGAATGTCGGTGTTTGCGTAATCAGGCTGTGCCTTTTTCTGCACGTTTACAACAACCACTGGCACGTTTAGGTCGCGCACAACTGGCAGCACGTTGTAGCTTGTGCAATAAGTAAGCATTTGAAGAATAACAAGGTCAACATCTTCAGCGCGGAACTTATCGCCAGCAACTTGTGCTTGCTCTTTTGTGGTAATCATACCACCATCAATAATTTCCACAGTGTTTGGAAGCGTTTTCTTAAAAGCTTCGTACTGCCCTTCAAATTCAGGCACTAACTGGGGGAATTGCGGCAGGTATGCACCAAGAGCGATGGAAAACACACCAACTTTTGCTTTTGTTTCAACTAGCATAAGCACTCCTTTGTTTGGATTTTTAAGCTAGCCAACCCTGTGTTGGCTAACAAACTGCTTCTTTGTTGCTTTGACTTTAAAACTTTCGTTGAACTTTTTTACAAGAATTTTTGGTTGCTATTTTTTAGCAATGCTGTTTGCAAGCTTCATAACGCCAGACTTGCGGTTTGCAGCCTGGTTTTTGTGAATGACACCTTTTGATGCAGCTTTGTCAAGCAGCCTGCTTGCTTTAAGTGCAAGTTCTTGTGCCTCTTCAGGCTTGTTTGCAGCAACAGCTTCGCGCACTGCACGAATTGCAGTTTTTAGCTGGCTTTTGTAGGCGCGGTTGCGCAAACGTGACTTTTCGTTTGTAATAATGCGTTTCTTTTGGCTTTTAATGTTTGCCATTTATAACTCCTTTGCTTCAGGTTTTTTAGCTTCTTGGCCACTATGACCACCCAACTTAAACTTGAAATT
>CAYVDR010000261.1:0-1996 GCA_964450625.1 uncultured Senegalimassilia sp. | reverse complement strand
CAGTACTTTTTGTGGGTGTTAACATGCATCACGTAAATTTTTCGCATACAAGTTAGGTGAGTGAAATGTACCTTCTACCAGCAATTGACATTTTGGACGGGCGTGTTGTGCGCTTGGCTCGTGGCAGTTACGACGACGTGAAAGTATACAACGAAAGTCCCCTTGCGCAGGCACACGAATTTGAACAGGCTGGGGCAAAGTGGGTTCACATTGTTGATTTGGATGGCGCAAAAACTGGCAAGCCTCAAAACATAGATGTAGTGCATCGCATTGTTGCTCAAACAAACTTAAACGTTGAAGTGGGCGGTGGCATTCGCAACCTTGAAACGCTAAAGTACCTGGCAGATGCTAACGTTACACGCATGGTGCTTGGCACTGCCCTAGTGAATGACCCAGAGCTTGCAACACGTGCAATTGAAGCTGTTGGCGCAGATGCGCTTGTGGCTGGCATTGATGCCCGCAATGGTGTTGTGGCTGTTAATGGCTGGGTTGAAGGCACAAGTGTGAAAGCCGAAGAGCTTGCAAGTGAAATGGGCAATGCTGGCTTTAAGCACATAGTCTACACCGACATCACTCGCGACGGCATGCAAACAGGCGTTGATACAGCTGCCTACACCAGCATGGCGCGCGCTTTTGGCAGCCCAGTTATTGTTAGCGGTGGCGTTGCAAGCGTTGAAGACATTAACAAGTTTGCCCCGTGCGTTGAAAACATTGAAGGCATTATTGCAGGCCGTGCCATCTATGAGGGCAGGCTTTCTGTTGCAGAGGGTGTGGCAGCGTGCTTTCGCACAACAAATTATGACCAAAACCCCTCATAAACTTTGCATTTTTACACATGTTAGTTCCAACTAATAAATTGCTAGGAGCCATTAATTATGCTTGCTAAACGTGTGATACCTTGCATGGATGTTAAAGACGGCAGGGTTGTAAAAGGCGTTAACTTCGTGGGTTTGCGCGACGCTGGCGACCCAATTGAACTTGCTTGCAACTACGATGCGCAACGTGCCGATGAAGTGGTATTTTTAGACATCACAGCAACAAGCGACAAGCGCAAAACAACTGTTGAGCTTGCAAGCCGTGCTAGCGCGTCGCTGCATTTGCCCTATTGTGTGGGCGGCGGTTTTAGAAGTGTGGCTGATGTTCGCAGCATGATTGCTGCAGGTGCTGACAAAGTGTCCATTAACAGTGCTGCAGTTGATAACCCAAAGCTAATCTCTGATTGCGCTGCCGCCTTTGGCACGCAAGCAATTGTGTGTGCCATAGATGCAAAACAGTGCGCTTCCAACCCAAATAAATGGGAAGTTTACGTGCATGGTGGGCGCAAAGCCACTGGCATTGATGCAGTTCAGTGGGCAGAATGTGCAGCAAAGCATGGTGCTGGCGAAATTTTGCTAACCAGCATGGACCGCGACGGCAGCAAAGAAGGGTTCGATTGCGCACTCACTCGTGCGGTTGCACGCGCGGTTGACATTCCAGTTATTGCAAGCGGTGGCGTGGGCAAGCTCGAGCACTTTGCCGAGGGCATTATTGATGGCGAGGCGGATGCAGTGCTTGCGGCAAGCGTGTTTCACTTTGGGCAGTTTACAATTCGCGAAGTGAAAGAATACATGCAAGCCCGTGGCATTTGCGTGCGCATGTAAACAAGGGCTTAAGGGTTTATTATGGCTGGTCAGAAACTAAATTTGTGCAGTGAAAAACTTCCAGATTTAAAGTACAACGAACAAGGTTTAATTCCTTGCATCGTGCAGGATGTAAGCACATTGCAGGTGCTCATGATGGCTTGGATGAATAAGGAAAGCCTAAAACGTAGCCTTGAAAGTGGCGAGACTTGGTTTTACAGCCGCAGCAGACAAGAGCTTTGGCACAAGGGTGCAACCAGCGGCAACACCCAGTGCATTACTGAGATGTTCTACGACTGCGATGCAGACACGCTGCTTGCAAAAGTAGTGGCAGCAGGCCCTGCTTGCCACACTGGTGCAACAAGCTGCTTTATGCA
>CAYVDR010000260.1:0-2010 GCA_964450625.1 uncultured Senegalimassilia sp. | reverse complement strand
AAAAAAGTAAATGCAACACTGCAAATGTAAGTGCAACCAACCAAGAAAATAATTAGACCAAAGGAAAATAATTTAACAGGCCAGCCATGCGCCAATAGCATAAAGCGGGCAGTTTGTTACCCATTGTTCTTCTTTAAAATCGTTCATTGAAAAGCGATAAGCATGCGACAGGTTAAATTTTTCCCTAGTTACTTTCAGGCTTTTTGCTTTAAGGTTTGTTTCTGCCTTAACCTCAATTGGCACAATTTCCCCATTTAAGGAAATAACAAAATCAACCTCACAAGTGTTCTTTTCGTTCGAGTAATATGTTACACCTGAAATGCCATTCGCAAACAACTGCTGACAAACATATTGTTCTGTGAGTGCGCCCTTAAACTCCGTGAACAATTTGTTTCCTTCAAGAACCGCTTGCTGTGAAACAGCCGAGATGCAAGACAAAAGCCCAACATCAATGAAAAACATTTTGAAAGCCTTGTTGTCCACGTACGCTTTAAGAGGTTGCTTAATTGAATTTATTCTGTTGACCTTATGAAGCAAGCCGCAATCGCACAGCCACAAAATTGCAGCTTCATATTCTTTTGCACGCGCCCCTTCCCTGACCAAACCGTAAACGAATTTTTTGTTTTCTTTCGCAAGTTGTGAGGCAACACTGTTCCAAACTTCCCTTATTTTTGGCACAACCCTTGCTGGGGCATGCTTTGAAAAGTCCTGTTCATAGGCTTGCAAAATGCTTGTTTGAATTAACTTTGCAGATGCAAAGCTTTTATTTTGTGCAAAAGAATTTACCACCTCTGGCATTCCGCCAACTAAATAGTATTGTTTAAGAAGGGCAATGTAGCTGGTTTTAAGCAGTTTAATTGCGCCCCAGTTTTTGTTTTGCAAATGTTTGTACAAGTCATTTTCACCTAACGCCAAAATGAACTCATGAAATGTTAAAGGAAAAAGCTTCAGAAAATCAACCTTGCCAACAGGAAATGATGTTCCTTGGTGTAGTGCCACGCCAAGCAAGGAGCCTGCACAAACAATGTTATATTCAGGCGCTTGTTCACAAAAATATTTGCACGAAGTTAAGGCGCGGGGGCATTCTTGAACTTCGTCAAAAATGACAAGGGTGCGTGCAGGGTCAATTTTTTGACCAGACAAAATTTCAATTGAAGAAACAAGCTTAGCAGGGTTTATGTTTTCATCAAATAAAGAGCTCAAACGCTTGTCGGAATCAAAATTTAGGTAAACCGTGTTTTCGTATTCCTGGGCACCAAATTCTTTCATAAGCCAAGTTTTCCCAACCTGCCTTGCCCCTTGAATAATTAAGGGCTTGCGATGGGAACTATTCTTCCATTTTTTTAAGCCCTCAATTGCAAACCTGTACATAACACCACCACCCTTATGTAAAATGCTAGACTAATAATTTACACTTTTTCCTAGGAAAAAATGTAAATTATTACGAAAATTCCTAGGAAAAATGCAAAATGTTAGCTGCAATTGTAAGTGCAACGCAAAAAAAGTAAATGCAACACTGCAAATGTAAGTGCAACAGTCGCGTTTAATACTGCAGTTCTTTTAAAAAAAGTTGCACTTACAATTGCAACCAAGCAAAAAATATTTCGACTAAAGAAACTAACGAAAACTATTAAAAATAAGAAAAAATAAAGAAACTAAAGAAAAATAAAAAGACTAAGAGAAAATAATTTAACTAAGAAAAAATGGAAAGACTAAAGAAAAATAGTTGAACTAATGTAAAATGCTTTACACGTTTAGATGACTGAAAGGCTTAAGAAATGAGCAACCCATTTACCCCAAATTTTGGTCAGGTGCCGCTTTACATGGCTGGCAGAAGAAAAATTTTGTCTAAGATGACAGATGTCTTTGAAGGGGACATGCACAGCCCTAACTTGTGCAGTTTGTTTACTGGTGCCAGAGGAACTGGCAAGACTGCGCTTCTTAGGCTTTTGGGGCAGCAAGCACAAAGCTGTGGTTGGCTTTCGGTTTTTACAAGTAGTGGCAGCGGGC
>CAYVDR010000259.1:0-2063 GCA_964450625.1 uncultured Senegalimassilia sp. | reverse complement strand
GCAAAGTGGGACAGTGCAAAGTTTTTTGAACTTGACGAGGCACGTCGCAGCGCAATTGCTGAGGAAGAAACCTTGCAACAACAGCGCAACGCAACAAGCAAAAGCATTGGCAAGCTTATGGGGCAGGGCAAAAAAGAAGAAGCCGAAAGTGCGAAAGAGCAAGTGCGTGAAATTAATAGCAAACTTGAAAGTGCTTCTGAAAAACGTGAAAGCATCGATGGGCAGCTGCAAGATTTGCTGCTTGGCACGCCAAACATGCCAAGCGACACAACACCTGTTGGCAAGGACGAAAACGACAATCCAGAGGTGCGCCGTTGGGGCACGCCTCGCAACTTCGAAGATGAAGGCATTGAAATGCAGCCTCACTGGGATTTGGGCGACAACCTTGGGCTGTTTGAAAATGAGCGTGCCGTTAAGCTTTCTGCCAGCCGTTTTGTGCTTTTGCGCGGGCAGGCTGCACGCCTTGAACGTGCTATCATCAACTTCATGGCTGACACGCATACAAGCCGTGGCTACACGGAGTGGTGGTGTCCTGCCATGGCAAATTCAAAAACGCTAACAGGCACAGGGCAGCTTCCAAAGTTTGAGGACGACTTGTTCAAAACCCGTGAAGGGCTTTATTTAATCCCCACAGCCGAGGTGCAGCTTACAAACATCCATGCAAATGAAGTGCTTGATGCAAGCCAGCTGCCGCTTCACTATTGTGCTTTCACACCTTGTTTTCGCGAAGAGGCAGGCAGTGCAGGGCGTGACACTCGTGGCTTAATTCGCTTACACCAGTTCGACAAAGTGGAAATGGTTAAGTATGCCACACCTGAAAGCAGCTATGATGAACTTGAAAGCATGGTAGCTGACGCTGAAAACATTTTGCAACTGCTTGGGCTTCCTTACCGCATCATTAATCTATGCACAGGCGACATTGGCTTTTCAGCAGCCAAAACATACGACTTGGAAGTGTGGCTGCCAAGCTATGGTGCTTACAAGGAAATTTCGTCTTGTTCGAACTGCACCGATTTCCAGGCACGCCGCGCAAACATTAAATACCGCGACCCCGAAAATTTCAAGGGCACTCGTTTTGTTCACACACTAAACGGTTCGGGCCTCGCTGTTGGGCGCACAATGGCTGCAATCATGGAAAACTACCAGCAAAAAGATGGCACAATTAAAGTTCCCGATGTGCTTGTGCCCTACATGGGTGGCGTTGAAGTTATTGGTGCTCAGGCATAACTAGTGGCTACAATTATCCCCCCGGGGCAACAAGCGGCGAGTCCATCTGAAAAGCCTTCAGTTAACGCAAATCAAGCTAGTCAGCCTGAAAAGCCCTCGGTAAATGCAAGCCCAACTAGTCAGCTTAAGAAGCCTTCAGTAAATGCGAACCAAACAACACAGCCACGCAAGGTAAAAAAGCCAAAAGTTTCCCTAACACGCCCAGTTATTATCGCGTTGTGCATAACTGGGTTTGTGCTTGTTTGTGTGTTTTTGTTCTCATGGAATCGCTGGTTGCGCTTTAATGATGCGCAAGATTTTTGTGGGGAATGGTACGCAAACGACACATCGAAGGTTGTTACGGCAACAGCAACAGAAATAAATTTAACAACTGCAGAGGCTTATTCTTACACGCTTGACACAGGTGCAAAAACAATAACGTTTACATTTGGCAACATGCAGGGCAAGGCACGCTACCGTTTTAGCAACAACAGGCAAGTTCTTGAAATTGTTGATGGTACGTCGTTTACTTTTTGGGGCAACTTGTTTGACGATACCGTTTACGACTTAAAGCAGCTGCTTCACGCCATGCGCGGGGAAAGCGAAGATGTGCCACAAAGTGGAAACGGTACTGTTGTTCTAAAACGCAGTAATGGCTAGTACATTAAACAACCAGCCCGTTAAAGTTCTAAAACTTGATGTTTACCCTGGGCATCTTGTTTGCCAAGTGCAATTTGCGTCAACTGTTGAGCGTCGAACAACACCCAAACTTATCAAGCGTGTACTAAAATGTTTTCCAAATTTGCCAAACCATGCTTGTGTAAACGAATGTGAGTGTGCAAACACGTTTGGCGCGG
>CAYVDR010000258.1:0-2082 GCA_964450625.1 uncultured Senegalimassilia sp. | reverse complement strand
TGGCAATTCCAAACATGATTGCGCTAATTGTACTTTCAGGTGTTGTGGCACGCGAGACTAAAAACTTCTTTGCAAGGCTTAAAGAGGCAAACGGCAACGAAGACAAAATGCAGCCGCACCCAGATGGCATTTAATCCAACTTAAAACTTAAGAAAGCTGCTTGCATCAACATGTTTACGTCTATTTCATTGCATGTAAATTGGTCTAGCAACTGCTTATTGACTGCAAGTTAACAATGTAGTCAGTAGCGCAATTTGCGCTTGAGACTTTAAAAAGAATTTGATGCAAGCAAGCTTTCTACTAATTACAATATATTCCTGATAATGCAGGTTATGTAACGTTATTTCTTCTAAACGAGCTACTAGCGACTAAACACTTTAGGAAGTTCAAAAGAGTTCCGCAAACACCTATTAAACTTGGCAAACCGCTAAATAAATATGCGTTTCTCAAACGTATTTATGCTAGCTAAAAACTGGAATAATATATTCGTATTCTGGGTGAATTGAATAGCGCTTATAAAACGATGCCATAATGGATGAGTCCATTGCTGTCCAAGTTGGGCTTGTTGCATATTCATGGCTTGATTTTTCGCCTGTTGCAACTGTGTACATTAAGTCATAGCGCATCTCATATAGCGTACGCTGAGCAGCATCGCTAAAACCATTTAGAGAACGCCCTGAATAAATGTAGCCAGAGGCGATGACTTTTGCGCCACCAATAAGGGCGGCGCGCACGCTTGTCCAACCGTTTATTTGGGCATAATTCATGCCACTATTGTAGGCATTAGAATCGAATGCACCCCAACCAAAGAAGTTGTAATAGTTTCCACCTGGGTATGTTGTGCCATTGAATGTATGCTCATCCCACCAGTGACCTGCGGATAAATTAGATGTTCCCCAACCTGTTTCGCCAATTGCATGTGCTAGTAAATAAACTGCATCGATGCCAGCCTCGTTTGCAGCGTCGATGACATCTTGACCGTGCCCTGCCAATGTGCCAGCACTCCCTCGTTCAGTTGAGGCTAGAAAGTCGTTAATTTGGTCTGCCGTTACGCTGTTGCCGCCGCGGCGTAAATTCGCACACTTTAACAAGTTAGTGTTGTAGTTGTCGTCGCCCCAACCTTCCAGTGCAACATATTCAGCACCAACACCTTGAACAGAAGCGAAATCCCATATGCTTCTGCCAGCGTAAATGGGTGTTACGTTAGCAACCAGCCCACCAAACGTTTCATCTGCGTGGTACGACAAACCGTAGCGGTCACTAAACCAACCATGCACCATAGCGCCAGTAATGTCTGGGTGGTAGTAAACAAGCTTGTAGCCATTTGATTGCCATTTCCAACCAAGGAGACGGCTGCCTGAAGTTTCATCGAAGCCATACCAACCATCACAGTAACCTTCCTGCCCACATACAAACTCTTCGCCATGAGCCATTTTGCCTGTTGTAGTGTTGTAATAAACAAGTTTTGAATCAAATTGGTAAAACCCATGTTTCATGGCACCTGTTGTGTAATCGAACATGTACCAGCCAAAGTGCTCAGCGTCATAAGTAAGCAGCACTTCACCGTAAACCATTTTGCCTGTGATTATGTCGTAATAAACCCATTTCAGGCTGCCATCAGCTTCTGAAACCAGCGTAACGCCATGCGACATTGCGCCTGAAATTGCATCAAAGTTGTACCAGCCCCAATGCTCGCTATCATATGTAAGGGCAGCTTGACCGTGCGCCATTTGCCCTGTTATAACATCGTAATAGACCCATTTTAAGCCGTCACCACCACAGATTAAGTTAACCCCTTTAAGCATAGCACCCGTTTGTTCCTCAAAGTAATACCACGCACCGTAGCGATAATCTTCGCCTTTAATCATGTGACCTGCTTCGTTGTAGCGTACCCACTTGTTGGCATATGGCATATATACATCTTTGTTTGTTGCTTTTGTTCCGTCAGCATCAAACCAATACCATGCATTGCTAGCTGGGTCATATGCTTCTTTATTTGTTGCCATAGCCCCATTGTCAAACCAGTATGTATATGTTGAATCCCAACCAGTGTAGTTTGGAGAAGGTGCCTCAGCTGCATAA
>CAYVDR010000257.1:0-2083 GCA_964450625.1 uncultured Senegalimassilia sp. | reverse complement strand
TGCAGGCACTTGCTACACTGGCAAACAATGCGCTCGAGCGCAGTGAAACAGTTGCGATTGTTGGTACAAATGGTCTGTGGCGCAAAAATGTTATTCAAAACTTAAGGCGTGTTGGTTTTAACATTGAAGTGTTTGAGAAGCCTGAGCGAAGGATAAAGAATTTATTGGATGCTAGCGAATGCCAAGATGCTTGGCAACAAGCTTTCGCTGCGTTAAACTGGGATTTTACATGTGGTGTTATTTGGCGTGTTTTGCTTGGTCTGGGCGATGGCGTTGCAAGAAGTTGCGCAATTGACCGTTTGCGTTGCACTGTAAATTCAAAGGACAGCGCAATTGAGTACAGCCTTCCTGCGGCACTTCGTATGCTTTACAATGGGGAAATTGAAACAGCCGAACTTGATGAACCTCTTTTTGACGATTTAATACAAGCATATGGTCATGTATGGGATATATTGGGGAAGAAAAAGAACCCCGAGGAAACGGAAGAGCAGAATTTTTGTGGCAACCCGTATGTGGAATGCATGTTGTATGCCAAAGCAAAATTAGAAATTTTAGGAGATAAGCAAAAGCCAGCAGTTTTGGTTTGCTCGCCTGAACAGCTTGCAGGCAGGCAGGTTGACAATGTGTTGTTTGGTGGCTTTGTTGCAGGGCTTATCCCGTGCCGTGATTACTTTGACCCTGCAGGGCTTGCAGGTGCTGCTAAGCAGCGCGAGTGGCAACGCGCGTGCAATGTTGTTTACTCAGCGTGTGCTGCAGCAACAAAAAACGTAACGTTTACGGCTTTTGAAACATGCAGCCTTGAAGTTGCAGAAACAATGGGCGTGCACATTGAACGCATCAAGCTAAAAGATGGTGTCCGCATGGCTAATGCGCGAGTTAGCAACGTGTTGAAGTAACGTGACGCTAAGGCACGCTCAGTCCAAAAAACATTCCCCATTTAGCTTCAGCTCTAAGTTGAAGTTCCTTTCTTAATCCAAGCAGAATATTTCAAGCAACTAACAGACGCAGGTTTCAGCGCAGCAGTTGAATAATGCTTGAAACTCACCTTTGTTGAAACTAGAATATATCCTAGTAAAAAATTTCAGGGAGTTAAAAATGGAAATAAAAGACTTAAATAATTATCCTTTTAACCCTTTATCTTTCTATGGAGGAAATGCAGGGCAAAAATACGGAATAATTATTAATGGTGAAAAATGGATTGTTAAGTTCCCAGCTTCAACACAAGATTTCTCAGGACAAAAAAAGAAAAATACTCATTTACCTTCATATACTTTAAGTCCTGAATCTGAATATATCGGTTCGCATATCTATGAATTGATAGGTGTTCCAGTTCATGAAACAATGCTAGGTTTGCGTGATGACAAAATAGTTGTAGCTTGCAGAGATTTTACAACACCAACAACACGGTTAGTTGAGTTTAGTGCAATTAAAAATACAATTAACAGTGATAATTTTATATCTCAAACAAACGATGCACATTCTGGTAGTTGTGGATGTATTGATGATGTTTTATACACAATCGACCATGCGCCAGTTTTTAAAAATTTACCTAAAATAAAAGAACATTTTTGGAACATGTTTGTTATAGACGCCTTCATTAAAAACAATGACAGAAATAATGGAAACTGGGGCATTTTATTTTCATCAGATGGTAGCTATAAAATAGCACCAGTATATGACAACGGAAATTGCTTATTTAATAAATGCAATAATTCTGTTGCAGCAAGGCGGTTAGATAAGATTGACTTAATTAAACAAGATGTTGAAGGTACAAATATTTCATTTTTTAAAAATAAGCATGGTCGCAGTTTAAAACCTATGGAAATGATTAAAAAAATGGAAAACAATGACTTGAATAATGCTGTTCTTAGAGTTGTTGAAAAAATAGACATTAAAAAAATTACCAATCTAATAAATGAAATTCCTGAAACAGCTTTTAATAAAACTGTTTTAACATCTAATCAGAAACAACTTTATGTAGAAATGCTTACATATAGTTATGAAAATGTATTAAAGCCCATTTATAAAAAATTAGCATGAATAAATAAAAAGAACTAGCTAAGCACTACAACTACGAACTGTA
>CAYVDR010000256.1:0-2089 GCA_964450625.1 uncultured Senegalimassilia sp. | reverse complement strand
CCAAGGGTGAAATTTAAGTGTTAGCACACATAAGGCATGTTTTCTATTGCTAAAATTCCAGGTAAATTAATTTTGTCCCCGTGTTTGGTGAGGTTAAACCTTTTATGAAAGGCATTATTTTAGCAGGCGGTTCGGGCACGCGCCTTTACCCGCTTACAACCGTAACAAGCAAACAGTTGCTTCCCGTTTACGACAAACCAATGATCTACTACCCCTTAAGCACGCTTATGCTTGCAGGCATTCGCGACATCCTAATAATTTCAACCCCTGCCGATTTGCCCAACTTCCAGCGGCTTTTAGGCACAGGCGAGCAATTTGGTGTGTCTCTGTCTTATGCAAAACAGCAAAAACCAGCCGGTCTTGCAGAAGCTTTTATTATTGGCGAAGAATTCATAGAGGGCAAACCTTGCGCACTAATTTTAGGTGACAACATTTTTTACGGCAATGGGCTTGCGCGCCAGCTTACAAGTGCGGTTAAATTTGCAGAAACTGGCAAGGGTGCAACAATTTTTGGCTACCACGTGGATGACCCGCGCCGCTTTGGGGTTGTTGAATTTGACAGCAACTTTAATGCAATTTCGTTAGAGGAAAAGCCAGAGCATCCAAAAAGTTCTTACGCTGTAACTGGGCTTTATTTCTACGACAGCCGTGTTTGTGAATTTGCCAAGCAGGTGAAGCCCTCGGCGCGTGGGGAGCTTGAAATAACATCGCTTAACCAAATGTATTTAGCTGCTGGCGATTTATCGGTTATAACGCTTGGGCGCGGCTACGCTTGGCTAGACGCTGGAACCATGGAAAGCTTGTATGAGGCTAGCGAATATGTACGTGCAGTTGAACGTGCGCAAGACCTGCCCGTTGGCGTGCCCGAAGAAATTGCATTCATAAACAATTGGATTAGCAAAGAAACGCTTGAAGCTGCTGCTGTGCGCTGCGGCAAAAGCGCATATGGCAAACACTTAAAAAGCGTGGCAGCAGGTCTTGTTAGCCGTATGGAAGACTAACGCCCATGAGTGAGCAATTTATCCTTAAAAACATTATTGTAACTGGTGGGTGCGGCTTTATAGGCTCCAATTTTGTGCACTATGTTGTGCGAGAACACCCAAACGTTAACATTATTGTGCTTGACAAGTTAACATACGCTGCAAACCCAAAAAACATTGCAGGCTTGCCTAAAAACCGCGTAAAGCTTGTTGTGGGCGACATTTGCGACAAGGCGTTGCTTGAGCAAATTGTACCAGGCTGCAATGCAATTGTTCACTTTGCTGCGGAAAGCCACAACGACAACTCCATTGCAAACCCGCTGCCTTTTGTTAAAACAAACGTTGAGGGCACATATTGCCTGTTGGAAGCCGTGCGCAAGCACAACATTCGCTTCCACCATGTAAGCACCGATGAAGTTTATGGCGACCTGCCACTTAATTCAGCTGAGCGCTTTACAGAAAACAGCCCCTACAAACCATCAAGCCCCTACAGCTCAACAAAAGCCGCTTCCGACATGCTGGTTCGTGCATGGACACGCACGTATGGGCTTAACACCACAATTTCAAATTGCTCGAATAACTTTGGTGCTTTCCAACACGTTGAAAAGTTTATCCCCCGCCAAATTACAAACATTTTGTGCGGGGTGCGCCCAAAGCTTTATGGCGACGGCAAAAACGTACGCGATTGGATTTTCACCGAAGACCACTCAAGTGCCATTTGGGAAATTCTAACACGGGGTAAACGTGGCGAGACCTACCTTATTGGCGCTGATGGGCAGCGCAGCAACATTGAAGTTTTGCGCGAAATTTTGCGCTGCATGAACAAGGCCGAAAACGATTTTGATTGGGTGCGTGACCGCCCAGGCCACGACAGGCGCTATGCAATTGATGCAACAAAATTACAGCGTGAACTTAACTGGCAGCCAAAGCATAAAAACTTCAGCGAGTGCTTAAAGCAAACCATTGAATGGTACAAGCAAAATGAGGGCTGGTGGCGTCCTGTAAAGGAAGCAACTGAAAAGAAGTATGCCGCTTTGGGGCAATAAGCTGCATGTTAAATACAAGCGAAAAAAGCAACCACAAAATGCAGCTAGCAGCACATAAAATAA
>CAYVDR010000255.1:0-2092 GCA_964450625.1 uncultured Senegalimassilia sp. | reverse complement strand
GTTTGCGAATTATTTTATATAAAAAGCTGCACTCGTGCACATTCCCCTATAAAAAAATTCATGTGGTTGTTAAAATGCTGCGGTGTGTTAGTTGTTAATTTTAGTGCAGTCAAACCTGCATTAAGCTTGGTAATTAACGGTTAAAGCCACATAAATGCAACGTTAAAAAATTGAAAATTTGCGAGAGGAAGAAATTATGCAAAATTTAAAAAGGGTGTTATCACAGTCGAAACGTGACCCAACACCCTTTTAAGGACAGTTCGAAGTCTACCTTGCTCCGTTGGCTTTACCCAGTACGGCAATACAGCACACACCGCTGTTACCAGCTTATCTCGCCCTGCGCTTTGTAGGCTCAAGCTGCGTTTCGAGCAAGTTTCTTTGCTCTTACGGTAATCGCAGCGACCGTTAGATTTTTTCCGTGCTGCCCACACGTGTCTTAAAACGCTGCTGATTATAGCAGCGTTATTTTCTAATGCAAGCCGAACAATGCTTGAAACTTGCTTGTCTCGAAACTAGAATGTACGCTGGTAAATGACTAAAAGGAGTTGGGGGCAAAATGAAGGCAAAAAATCAGCAGTTAAAAATTTCACCTAGATTACAAGCCACTGTTGCATACTTGTTTGAAGTTCAAGGCGAAATGTCGAACCTAGAACTGCAAAAACTACTCTATTACATTCAGGGTTTATCTTTTGCTCTAAACGGTAAAGAAATGTTTGAGGAAGATTGCCAAGCGTGGGCACATGGGGAAGTTTACCCTAATGTATATAGAACGTTTAAAAAGTTTTCTGCAAACCCAATGGAAGGTGAAAGCTTATTAAAGTTTAAAAAATATTCGTGCTTGTTGTCTGCCGGCGATAAAAAGATTATTGAATTAGTTTCTGACACATTTGGCAATTACAGTGGCAAAAGACTAGAGCAAATAACTCACTGTGAATTGCCTTGGACAGAAGCAAGGCCAGACCTTAAGGAAGGCGGACCCTCAAATGAAACTGTTACTAAACAGGCAATTTGCAGCTATTTTAACAATATAAATAAGCTGTTTGACTTATCTAGTGAATACGGAATAAACAACTACATTGACGAGCGAAATGAAGAAATTGATGATGACGAAGAAGTGTCTGATGAAACATTAGAAAGAATAAAGGCTTATGAAAAAGCAGTTGCCGAAGGCACATTACAAACTTATTCTTTAGACGAAGTGAGAAATATGGCTAGTTCAATTGATACAGAGCCTGCTACAACAGCTGAAGATGTTGCTAAGTTTTTAATTCAGTATTACAACAATGAGGAAGATTTACAAATAACAAACTTAACACTTAATAAACTTCTTTATTTTGCGCAAGGGCATTACCTTGCCAAATACAATAAACTTCTTTTTAAAGAGCACTTTGAGCCATGGAAATTTGGTCCAGTAGTGCCTTTGATTTATCGCAAATATAAATCATGCGGCAAACAGGTAATACCTGATGTTTATAAAGGTTATAACTTTTGTAACCATGCAACATTAAAAGAAGTGCAACTGCTATTAGATGTCGTACGGCATTATAAACGTTATTCAGGAAGTTACTTAATTGATTTAACTCATGAAGCCGATACGCCTTGGTCAGAGGCTAAAAGACGCAAAAGCGATGAAATAGACAACGAGCTAATAAAAAAGTATTTTAGTAAGCATGAGTTAGACGAATTTAAACTCGAAAATTGTATAGATGTTAACAAAATCTCAAAGGCTTCGTTGACTAAGGAAGAATACGAAGATGAAGAAGAAAATGAATACTGGGAAAATTTTTTATGCCAACATAAAAAAGGCGCAAGGTTAAAGTAAGGGGCGTAAAATGCTATACATTTATGAATTTGAGGTTTTTAAAGGCGAAAGTAATTTTATAGTTGAGCCTTTTGACCTTGAAGGCGCAACACAAGGTGTTGATATAAAAGACGCTTATGAAAGTGCCTTTGACTGGTTGAAAGTAACGTTAGAAGATTACATTATTAGAGGCATTGAGCCACCGAAAGCTACATATCAAAATAAGCCTTTGCATAACGGCTTTATAATTGTTGTTGGTGTTACGTTGGAATAGAAACAATCAACCGTGTG
>CAYVDR010000254.1:0-2102 GCA_964450625.1 uncultured Senegalimassilia sp. | reverse complement strand
GCTGCAAGGTTTCCTGCGCCTGCGCCTCATCAATAACTTCAATAGCAAACCCAGCGTGCACAAGCACAAATTCTCCCACGTTAACGCTTGGAGTTAAATCGACCGATATGCTGCGGCTTACGCCCAAAATATCAACAGTAGCAAGGTTTTGCCCGTCAAGGCTTTTAACTTGTGCAGGAATTGCAAGACACATTTTTTAAACCTCCGAGATTAATAAACTTCCTTCATTGTTTAACTTTAATCAGGTTTTGAATAATAGGGTACAAAACATACATTTTCAACTTGCAAGCAAACAAAAGGCATTCCACAGGACACAAACAACGAGAAAAAGCTAGCGCTCAGCTGGAAACCCTTTGCTTTCTATAATGCAAATCTGCGAACGATTTTTGTGCATATAATATGAACTTAGTCTATATTCATTGAGTTAACCTACTAAAGTAATAGGATTAATAGGTATTAAAAATTCTCTCTAAAGACGGAGGCAAAAATGACAATTGCAAAAAACATTTCTGAACTTATTGGAAACACCCCATTAATTGAGCTTACAAACTACAACAAAAACAACAACCTAAATGCAACAATTGCAGGCAAGCTTGAACTTGTAAACCCCTCAGGCTCGGTGAAAGACCGCATAGCGCTTGCTATGCTAGATGCTGCTGAGCAATCGGGCAAGCTAAATGAAAACACAGTAATTATTGAACCTACCAGCGGAAATACTGGAATTGGCTTAGCTGCGCTAGCCGCTGCGCATGGGCTTAGAATTATAATTACAATGCCTGAGACCATGTCAGTTGAACGCCGCAATTTAATGAAAGCATACGGTGCTGAACTGGTTTTAACCGACGGCGCAAAAGGCATGAAGGGCGCAATTGAGCGTGCTGACGAGCTTTCGAAAGAGATTGAAAACTCATTTATTCCAAGCCAGTTTACAAACCCTGCAAATCCTAAAATTCATGAAACTACAACCGGCCCTGAAATTTGGGAAGCTACTGAAGGCAAAATTGACATCTTTGTGGCTGGCGTTGGCACTGGTGGCACTCTTAGTGGCGTGGGCAGGTTCTTGAAATCAAAAAACCCAAACATTCAAATTGTTGCTGTGGAGCCTAAAACATCGCCAGTGCTAAGTGAAGGCCGTGCAGGTGCTCACAAAATTCAGGGCATAGGTGCAGGCTTTGTGCCTGACACGTTGGATACCAGTGTGTATGACGAAGTGCTTCCAATTGCCAACGAGGATGCTTTTGCAACTGGGCGCGCGCTTGCAGCGAAGGATGGGCTTTTAGTAGGCATTTCCTCGGGGGCAGCGGTTTATGCTGCAACGCAACTTGCACAACGTAAAGAAAATGTTGGCAAACTTATTGTTGCAATGCTGCCTGACACAGGCGAGCGCTACCTGTCAACTGAAATGTTTAACTTTTAGAAGCTTTCTAGCATTAACAAACTTGCTGGGCAACTTGAACCTAACTTGGGTTGATAAAATTGAGGGCTAAATGCATAAACAATAGTGCTAAGACAGCCCTTTATGCAAAAAGCCTTAAATTTATGCTATATTGCAAGCAGTAAATTAAAAGGGACAAGCACGCGGGAGGTTGTGAAAATGCAATACATTAACCCAAGAATGCTAAGAGAAAATTTCGAGCGAATTAGGCATAGCAATTACTTTGTTGATAAAACAGGAATTATCAATGAAGTTCTAAAGTATATCGGTGTGCAAGAGCGCTACTTGTGCCTAACCCGCCCACGACGCTTCGGTAAAACTACAAACGTTCAAACTACTGCATGCTTTCTTGCACGTGGCTTGGAAGCTGAAGGGCTTTTCGAGGGCTTAGAAGTTACAAAAAACGAAGAGGCAATGAAGCACTTTGCAGCACATGATGTAATATACATTGACTTTAGCGAACTGCCTTTTGTTAAGTGCGGTTATGATGAATATATCTCATACATTAAAGATGGTATTAAGCGTGACCTTACGAAATTGCTTCCTGATTTGCAATTTGGTGATAATAAACTTGATGTTCTAGATGCGTTAAGGAAGGCATATTATGAATGCGGTGCTCGCTTCTGTTTTATCATGGATGAATGGGATTCCATGTTTAGCAACGACC
>CAYVDR010000253.1:0-2105 GCA_964450625.1 uncultured Senegalimassilia sp. | reverse complement strand
TCTTTGTTTGTAGCAATTGAGCCGTCGGCATCTGCCCAGTACCATGCGTCTGTGCTTGGGTCGTAAAATGCCTTGTCAGCTGCAATAATACCATTTTCATACCAACGACGCACGCCGTCCATGTCGGTGTAGAAACCCACATAAGTTGCATCAGGGCGGGCTTGGGTTGTTTTTGCAGAAGCGTCATTCTGTTCCACTTCTTTGTTTGTTGCTTGTTCTTTTTCAGCAGCGCTTGATGTTGTTTTATTTTCATCCTTTTCGCTGGAAGATGTTGCGCTTTTACTTGTGTCTGTGTCGTCTGAGCTTTCTTTAGAAGCACCATTAGCTTTGCTAGATTGTTCAGCTTCTGTTAAGGTGCTTGCAGCCTCATTTTTTGCAGCTGCATCAACTTCACTTTGCGCAGAAGCATTTTGGCTTGCAGGCTGCTGGGCAGTTTGAGCAGCCGGTGAAGCCTCGCTTGCGCCTGATGTAGCACTGCCCGAAGCAGAACCTTGGCTTGATGGTTGCGCGACAGTTGCATTTGCAGATGCAGCCTGAGCACTTGTGCCCAGTGCAGCCACATTAGAGGCAGCTTCACTGGCTTGCTGTTGTACAACTGCGGCGGTGCTGCTTTGAGCTGCTGCATTGTTTTCGCCTTGTACATTTTGCGCAAAAGCAACGTTGCCAACTTGCAAACACCCAACACCAAGTGCTGTACAAAACGCAAATTTACATGCTGTTGCTAAAACTTTAGAAGTCATAAAAAGTTCCCTTCTTAATAGACACTATTGAAAGCATATTGAACTTTTAATAATAGCCACTTACTTCTAAAAGTTAGAAACAACGTAACAAAAACAAAAACATTGTTTGCAGCTGCTAGTTTTACTTTTTCGGATTAATCGTAATATGGATGAGCAAAGCCTGCGCACACGCCCAGGTCGTACCAGCGAAGCCCAATGCCTTCATAAGTTGCATCGGCAACGAGCACACTGTCGTTTGAAGTACCAATTACTATGCCAGCATGGTCGGTTGGAACACCCATGTCGTCAGCCCACTGCGCTGGAAAGCGGAAAAATGCAATGTCACCAACTTGCGGGAACATGTCAAAACGCCCGCGAGCTGCATACCAATTTGAATTGTCGTGCGGCCAGCCAGTAATTGCCCCATCGCACAGGAAATTTCCAAGACCTGCATGGTAAAAGCACCACCAAACATAGCTCATGCAAGGCCCATAAGGGCAAACGGAACCGCCTGCCGCACCAAGTTCACCTGCACAATCTAAATTTGCGCCATACGTGGTTGATACAACCGAAAACAGCTTGTTGATAATTTCATCTTTCGTGCAAACTTTGCCTGTAACGTTATCGAAATAGCGTAACTTGCCATCAACCCAGTGAGAACCGTGGTACATTATGCCAGTCACAGGGTCGTAATACACCCATTTATCTGCTGTGGGAATCCACGCCCATTCGTAGTCCACAGCACCAGTGCCAGGAGTTAAGTAATACCAGTTGCCATCGATGCATTGCTCACCATAGAGCATGCGGCCAGTTACATAGTCGTAAAACACCCACTTAGGGTAGGCATAAAGCGGTGTGAAGCCTTTTGCCATTTCGCCAGTTGTTTCATCGAAATAATACCAAGCATCGTAGCGGTAATCTTCACCTTTTACCATGCGAGACTGTTCATCAAAGCGCACCCATTTACCGCTAGAGCGGTCTTCGTTAGAAACTGGGATGAAAACGTCTTTGTTTGTGGCAATTGAGCCATCTGCATCTGCCCAGTACCATGCGTCTGTGCTTGGGTCGTAAAATGCTTTATCGGCAGCAATAATGCCGTTTTCGTACCAGTGGCGAGTGCCGTCGGCTTCTGTAACCCAACCATTTTGGCTGGCTGCTTGCAACGTACTTGTTGTTGCGTTTGAACTAGCGCTAACCCCTGATGCATCAACTTGTGGTTGTTGGGAGGCTTGAGGCAAGGTTTCTGCAAATGCTAAACTTCCAGCTGACAAGCAAATAAAACAAAGCAGCACAAGACAAGCAAGTTTGAATGAATTTGTTAACGTTCTTGGAAACATAAGAACCACCCCTTATTTGAGTAAAAACATTCAAAGCAAAAACTAGGCT
>CAYVDR010000252.1:0-2113 GCA_964450625.1 uncultured Senegalimassilia sp. | reverse complement strand
GCAGCTTTAAGCGCACTAATTTTAGGCGTGGTTTTCAAACTTTTTATGCCTTCAACGTTTTTGAGTTTACTAAGCGCAGCCAGCATGCCAGCAACTTCGCACTCGCGGCGATATTTTGGCTCCAAATTGTTAAAGCCACTTGCTAGATCAATTACACTAGCCCCATTTGAGTTTTCTAAAATTTTTGAGAACACAGCAGTTGCGCTAGGTCCTGCCGCACGCACAACGTCTTCAATATCAAGCGCATTAAATGGCAATTGCGTATTGAAATTAACCTTTGGAGCAGGGGTTTTCTTTGGTGGCATTGCACGCACATAGTCAAGCGACGCTCGCATTTGCGCGCGAGGCTTAGCCCACAAAAGCTCAACTGTACCGTTTTGCTTTGCAGCAGCCGATGTTGTAAGAAAGGCTTTGCGCAGCGTTTCACGAAGTGTGGTGTAGGTCATGTCAGCCGCGCGGCAAATTTCACTGTCAACCTGTTTTTCAGCAGTTAACCTTTCGCGCTGTACAGCGCTCGAGCGTTCATACAAACTTAAAAACGCCTGCGTAAGCGCATCAACATCGAAGCCCGATTCCTTCACAACTTCGCTTTGCTTGAAATCATCAAACGCATCATGCATTTCGGTGTTTGCGTTGCGTTCATAAAGCGCACGGTGAACATCTGTAAAGCGCCTGCCTTCGTTTGAGTTAACAAAAGAGTTTGCAAATGCTTTTTGAAACGCCGCAAGTGCAGCATCGGCGGAAATGGATTGGTCTGCCATCATCACCTGAAAGTCGGCACTAAGCTTTTTTAGCGTGCGCGTTAAAAGCATAAGCTGAGCCGGCGAATTGGCAATTAAATCATCGATTAACTGCAGCTGGTCGCAAACTTCATCTGGCGATGCAACAGCAACCTGACCAGTGTTTTCAATTTCTGCAAGTTCTTTTTGAAGGCCCTTAATTTGCGCTTTCAGCTTTGCTTTGCGCGCTTTTACGTTAGGGCTAATTGCCATGCGCGCTTGTGCTATTAAATCCAAAATGAGGTTGGTTTTTATGCCTGTTAAGCTTGATTCTTCCTTGCCCATTTGTTCAAGCGCACTAATTGCGCGAATTGCTTGTTGCGAAAGGTTAGAAACCCACAGGCCGCTGCGTGAATCACGTCTGTCTTCAATGAACCTGTAAACATTTTTGTTTGTGCGCTCCGAGCGGTTTGAAAGTTCATTGTAAAGCTTGTGCGCCTGTTCATATGCATCTTGCGAGTTTTTAGGGCTTTCCAAAAACCCCGCCTCAGCAAGCAATTGAATGCTTTCGCTAAACGAGGCAATTACAGTTTCTTTCTCAACGTCAGCGTCTAGCGGGTCAAACGTTGCCTTTAAAACCGCAACGTAAACTTGCGAGCGTTGCCTGCGAATTAAATTTAGAATGCCACGCTCGTAGATGGGGCTTAGCTCGTTGTAGAAAGAAACTACGTCTGCCATACCTTATTTATAAACCTCTTTTTCAACAACAAGGTCGGTTTTAATTTTGCCCACTAGCTTTTGAAGTGCATCGATGCAGTGTGGGCGAATGTCAGCGCCTATTAAAACATACATAATGGATTGCCCAACGCTAAGGCTTCCTGTGTTTAACCACACGCGCACGTAATAAACGCCAGGCAATTTATAAGCCTGTTCAATGGCAGCCTCAACACCAGCTTTGTCGTAGGAAAATTCAACAGCCTCAACGCTGCCTAAGCCTTGTGCACCCTCGCGCACCTGCTTTTTTGGAGTTTTGCGAACAACCCCGTTATGCGTTAAAAACATGCCGCATTCGGCTGCATTCTCACTTTGTTTTGCCTCGCTAAGCCACGCATCCATTGATGGTTCTTGCTTTGATGTATCTAGCATTGCTTATGCCTTTCTTGTTTTGCTTAAATTCCAACTGAATTTTACATTAGAAACATGGTTGTTGTTCTTTCTAACAACATTTTTCAAAAGCTAGCAAAAAACCGATTGATAACAACAAAGAATAAAATTAAAAAACCGCTTTGCCGTAAAACTAAACTTTCAAATTTCTGTTGGGTTCACAAAACATTCGCTACCAAACAGCAAAAAAGTTTCTATTGCGCTGTTTATTGAAAGCCTGCAAGGTAATA
>CAYVDR010000251.1:0-2123 GCA_964450625.1 uncultured Senegalimassilia sp. | reverse complement strand
GTCAAATTACAGCAACTGGCAAAACTTGCGAACATTGTGGCGCACCAATTGTAACCGTTACAACAAACCGCGGCCCGTGGACAATTTGCCCAAACTTCAGCTGCCCAGGCAAGGAAGAGGCGAAGAAAACTAAAGCTAAAGGCAAATCGAAATCAAAAGCAACTGCTAAAACGAAATCTAAGGCAAAAACTAAAGCTGCAAAGTAAACATAAGCATTTAACTGGTAATTTGTAAGTTATGCGCCTAATTGTTGCTTTGTATAGTGCTCATACACCGTGCGAAGCCCAATAAGCGTTAAGTTGTTGTTAACACATTCTATTGTGCTTGACAGCGGTGCGATAATACTTGAAAAGCCACCAGTTGCAACAACATGCGCCTTTGCGCCAAGTTGCTTAAAAATGCGACTAACAAGCCCATCAACACGCTCAACCTCACCATACAAAATTCCAATTTGCATTGCTTGCGCTGTGTTTTTGCCTATTGAAGTTTGCGGGTCTAGGTAGTCAATAGCACTAAGCTTCGATGCGTTTTTAACAAGCGCCTGAGTGCTTGTTTTAACGCCAGGTGCAATTACCCCGCCTTCAAAAATACCGCGAGAATTTACAACCTCTATGTTAGTGGCAGTGCCAAAATCAACAACCACTACTGGCGCACCATACAATGCCTTAGCAGCCACAGCATCGGCTATGCGGTCTGCACCAATCTCGAGCGGGTTTTGGTAAGCACTATCAACTTTAAACAAACTACCTGCTGTTTTAGCTGAACAGAGAACGGCCGCTTCATTTGAAATTTTGAAAGAAATATCACACCAAGCGCTTGTTAAATTTGGCACAACAGATGCTAAACAAGCCCCTTCTATGCTGCTTGTTTCGATGTTCTCAGAACGCATAAGCAATAAGAGTTTTGCATAAAGCTCGTCTGCCGTATGCTGCTTATTTGTGGCAAAGCGCCAGCAATGATTAAGGTTTTTCCCTTGCCATAAGCCAACTGTTGTGTGGGTGTTACCAACATCAATCGCAAGCAACATAATTTGCTACCTTTATGCCAACTGTGGACGTTGGCATTACCGATTCGCCACCTAAAACATACGCACTTTCAATTGATGATGAGTTTGCGGAAACAAAACCATCGAGTGCCGTGTAATTTTCATTTTCGATGCCAGCATTTGCACTAACTAAAAGCACTGGCGAAGAATTTTTGCCCGCCAGCGCTGCACCTGCAAGAGCGTCTAAGCCTTTAGCCGCTTCGGCACCAGAAGCTAACGTGATTATGCCTGCTTCAAAGCCGCCAGTTTCAACAAAGTGCTTTGCAATTGCAAGGGAAGTGTCAAACGCATCTTGGCCCCAAAGCCTTGTAACTTTTGTTGTGTCTGTTGCGTCCCTGCCAGCAAGTGCAATAGACGCATCGCTTACAGCACCAGTGCCACCTGCAACAATTAGGTGGGCATCTTTAAGAGCCCCCTCTTTGAGAAGTTGTAGCTGAGTGTCGCAAAATGAACGAACATCTGATGTTGCACCATATGTTTGAATTAGAATTGCCGCATGCTTTTTGTAGGCATAAGAGCTCATAGAAAGCGCATCTTGGAAGCTAAATGAACTTGCAACAATTACGTTTTCAGTGCTGCCACCAAGTTCAACAATTTTATTTGCACACTCATAAGATGTGTCATAGGCTTCCTGCCCCCACACGCGCTGTGTTTGAATGCCTGAAGAATTTAGGGAGCTTTCAACTTCAGGCAAAATAGCACCCGTGCCACCAATAATGTAAACAGTCTTTACTTGCAGGCGCTTAAGCTGTGCAAGCGCCACGCTACTTAAGCTCGTACGCTCCGTTAGCACTATTGGCGCATCAAGCACACCTGCAAGACCAGTGGCACTCATTGCGTCCATGAAGTCATCATCGCGGGCGAGAATAGCATAATCATTTGTAGAGCCTGCTGGATATGCTTCTTGCACAATCTTTGCAGCAGTGTCGCGTGCTTCCGTGCCACAAACGCGTTTTACGTTTTTATTCCACTTCGCATAAAGCACAATGTCAGCACTTACAGCAGATGAAAAGTCGTACTTAATAGTTAAGGTTTCATCTGTATACCAGCCAGCAAACATGGCACCGTCAAGTGTTGG
>CAYVDR010000250.1:0-2155 GCA_964450625.1 uncultured Senegalimassilia sp. | reverse complement strand
TTTTTAGGGCAAAAATTGTTGATGTGGGCAAGTCGAGCCTCACCATTGAAGCCACAGGTGACTTAAACAAACTTTCAAGCATGGAGGATTTATTCCGCCATTACGGAATAAAGGAAATTACTCGAACAGGCTTAATTGCCATGTCCAGGTCGAGTTGCGATTCATAAATCGTGCTCTAAACAGGGATAGTGCACATATTAAGCGAGTTTTAGCATGAAAGAAAACAAGCAAAACACCCAAGAAGCTACAACCCTTGATGAAAATCAGGTCTACAGCTTTTTAGAGTTGGATGATGTAAACAAATGCAGTGTTGTTAAAAATGATAATGTTTGCATGGTCATTCATGCTCAAAATTGTTTTTATAAAGTTAGAAAACAAAACACTGAAGACGCGAAAAGCTTTTTTGAACAGGTTGTTTTAAATGCATTTGTTAGCGAATACAAACAGCTTGGGCTTGAATGGGACATGTTTAATGTGCGCGATGGAGAAGATGTTTACACTGTAGAAAAGCGTCCGATACTTGAAGTTTTAACGCCTAGCACTTTTAGTTCGTTTGACGATGTTTTAGCTAAAACATCCGACATTTACCGCCGCGTTGAAAATAGGTTAGAGTTCCCAGTTTTAACAGCACAAATAAGCCAGGAGGAACAATTTAGGTCGGTAGAAAAAGTGAGTCTTGCACGCAATTGCAAAAATGACTTTGCTGACTATGCTTTATGGCAGAATCACGTTATACCGCTTGGTAACTCAAATTTTTTCCTCGCATTGCTGAACCACAACAATATGTATGATTGTTGTCATAAGTCGTTTTCGTCCCCGATATCTTTGACATATGGTGATTTCTACTTTGATAACTATTATTTCTTCAAAAATTCTAAGACCATGGGAAGAGCTTTGAGAAAACGCCTGAGTTCAGTTATTAAATGGTGGTTATTTCCAAGCGATGTTGCAGATTTGAATGAAGTTAATAACTATTTAGACAACGAACTTAAAGATATGTATACAACAAACTTAGAAATTTTAACAAGTAAGCAATTGCATACTGTAAAAACTGTCGATGATTTTGATAGCGCGTTTAAAGAATGCAGGAAATTAAATTAATGCTTAGGTTAAATTTTAGCTTTAAATCTACTGCAAAAGCGAGTGGCGTATAATGCAAGAAGAAACTCTAGACCTTGAAATGCTTCGCGAAGAGGTGTCCATTAGTAATGCCTTTTCTGCAATTACTAAACTGGAAGATAATGCTAAATCATTAGATAAATCAAACGAACTTGTTAAATGGAAAAGTTACCGACACCAAGTTGTAATTGAATCGGACAACTACTTTTACAAAATATATGAAGCTGATCTTCATGATGAAGGAAACTTTAATTCAATAATTAGAAACCATCTTGCACTGATATATGAAAATTTAGGCATCCATTGGAAAGTTATCTCTTTTGAGCGCGATGGTAAATTGTTTGATTTTGAGCAGCGTGATAAACTTAGAATTTCTACCGACAAAGACGGTTCATTTGCAGAAATTCTTTTGTCGTTTTCGTATTTGTTAGACAAGTTAGAAGACTCACTGGAATTTGATTCTATCGCCCAGCAATTAAGAAAGCATGAAGCATTTTTTCAAGTTGACACCATTAAATTAACGCGTTGCTGCGTTAATAAATATAATGATTATGCTATGTTTGGCAAACAAGCCATTCTTTTAGATGATGCTGATTTTTATATTGCACTTGTTGATAAAAATGGCAAACGAGTAACTGTTTCGCCTGAGCATGAGGCAATTGTTAAAACTTCCTACGGTGAATTTACTTTTATGAACCAGGCTGTTGTAAAATTGAAAGGCATTGACACTGCATCTGGAACAATTCAAGTAAATCAAATGTTTAATAACGTTGCTAATCCTTGGTTTCTTGTTCCTCCACGCAAAACAAAGGGCTCACAAGGTAAAAAAACCATTCAGTTACAAAATGAATCTTGCGACTATATAGTCAAGTCAAATCATCCAGGCACAAGTTCGCAACTTGTGCAGCAGTCGCAACAAAGCATAACTCATGATATTGAATTCATTCACTCTACTTATCAGAAACAGCTAGAGTGTTTACGTAAATCGCGTCCTAGACAGGAGTATGAAGAAATGCTAAAAGAATCAAGTCAGCAG
>CAYVDR010000249.1:0-2165 GCA_964450625.1 uncultured Senegalimassilia sp. | reverse complement strand
GACACAGGCCAGCAAATTGCAACAAACTTCACAACCGATGAAACACGCCTAATGGGGCTTTTGGTTGCTGCGTCAGGCTATGACATTAACATTCATGCCATTGGGGATGCTGCCACACACATGGCACTTGACATGGCAGAGGTTGTGCGTGCTGCGGGCTACGACGACACACGCATTGCAATCTCTCACAGCCAGTGCTGGTGCGAGGGTGACATTGAGCGTGCGGGCAAGCTTGGTGTGTTCATTAATTCAACGGGTGCTTGGCACACAACAACAGCAGCTGAGTACAAAGAGAGACTAGGCGTTAACATGACAGGTGCATCGGACCCTGTGCGCTCGCTTATTGATGCTGGTTGTAAGTACGGCCAAGGTACAGACTTGCCAGTTTCTGAAGGCGACCCGTCGCCGTTTGAGTGCATTGAAGTTGGTATTACAAGGCGCAAAGTGGGCGACACATCTGTGTCTACTGAGGCTAATGAAGCCCCAACACTTGAGGAGTCTATTGAATCGTTTACCATCAACAATGCTTGGCAAGTGCGCATGGAAGACAAGCTGGGCTCCATTGAAGAAGGCAAGTTGGCTGACATGATTGTTGTAGACCAAAACCTGTTCGAAGTGCCAATAACTGACATTCACAGCACTAAAGTTGTCGAGACCATTCGTGGTGGGCAAACCGTTTATAAGGCTTAGTGGCTTTAGGTGAAACTTGCGTGCTTCTCTGGAGGTATTAAGCTCTTAATTTTCACTATTTAGCAATTATGGAACTTTCTACTTAGCAATTGTGGTAAAATCTATTTAGCAATTATGGAACTTTCTATTTAGCAATTGTGGCAATATCGGAAAATGGAGCAAGAAATGATTTCCAGAGAAGCTGCGCAGCATATACAACAATTAATGCAGTGGTTTCCTGCTGTGGCAATTACAGGACCTCGCCAAAGCGGGAAAACAACACTTGCAAAAGCACTGTTTAAGAATTTCGAATATTTAAACTTGGAAATTAAAGGCCTTAGAGATGAAGCATCCGCTGACCCTTTTGAGTTTATTAATGCTCGCCCTGGCAATTTGATAATTGACGAAGCACAATTGGTGCCCGATTTATTTTCAGCAATTCAGGTTGTCAGTGATAAGCGCAACACTCCTGGTCAATATGTTTTAAGTGGTTCTCAAAATTTTCTTTTATCGAAATCTGTCAACCAAAGCCTTGCAGGCAGATGCGCATATGTCGATTTAATGCCGCTCACTTTCAGTGAAGTTTTATCGACAAATGAAAACATATCTGTTTTTGAATATGCTTTTCGGGGAGGCTACCCAAGAATGTATGACAGGAACATCCCTCCCAAATTTTACTTTGAGGAATATGTTCGAACCTATTGCGAACGAGACGTTAAAAATTACCTTGATGTGCGAAATTTATCGTCTTTTCAAAAGCTTCTTAGCATTCTTGCCAGTCAAGTTGGAAACCTTGTAAACGTTACAAACATTTCAAAGTCATGCGGTGTTTCAAGAAACACTATTTCCGAGTGGCTTTCTATGCTTGAGGCAAGTTATGTGATTTTTAGGTTGCAGCCTTTTTTTGAGAACACAAAGAAGCGCCTTACGAAAACACCAAAGCTTTTCTTCTTTGACACAGGGCTTCTTTGTTACCTTTTAGGAATTGAGTCTGCAGATGATTTAAGGCTTCATGCGCAAAAAGGTGCCATAATTGAAAACCTTGTTATTTCTGAGACTTTTAAAAAGCACAGGAATGCAGGTGTGCAACCACGGCTGTTTTTTTACCGAGACGATTCAAAGCAAGAAATAGATTTGCTTGATTTCTCAGACCAAAAAAACAGGAAGGCTTTTGAGATTAAATCAACAAGTGTTTACAATAAAAAGTTTGCACGCACGCTTGAAAAGGTTTGCCCAGCAATTTCTGTTGAAAAGGAAAACCAAACGGTTTTAATTAACCACTCCAACAGCTATAAATCACAAGGAACAAACGTTGGCTCAATTGAACAGTATCTAAAAGGAGCATAACATTACTGTTGTTTTACTTGGCACTCCACAACCTCCATCAATACTCACAGCAAAAGCCTAAAAGCTAGCCCGCACGCAGAACACTTGGCATACTTCGCAACTTTCATATAAAAAAGCATGCTTTAAAAAATTATGCGCTACAATGCTTT
>CAYVDR010000248.1:0-2177 GCA_964450625.1 uncultured Senegalimassilia sp. | reverse complement strand
CGTTTAACTTGCCGTACACTTCAAAATTAGCGTGACTTTGCCCAGCAAACTTTAACAGTTCATCTTCAAGTACGCAGTCAAGTTCTTCAAAGACAATTACTTTTTCTAGCCCTTCGCAAAATTTAGCGCAGGCTTCACTTGGAAATGGGTAAGGCGTACCAACTTGCCAAAGGCGCCACGCGGGCACACTAACACCAGCCTCCTTGACGCGCTGCTTCATTAGTTCAAGCGCATCTTGTGTATATGCCGCAGAAACACCACCAGCAACAATGCCAAACTTTGCGGAATTGTTACTGCTACTAGTGCCGCCACCATGTAGAGTGTGATTAAAACGAGCAACAGATTGCTCGTGCGAGAAATTGTGGGCAATACTTTTTAAGCGTACGTTAATTTCTTCATGTGCCTCAAATGCTCGCTTAGGAAAAATTACCCAACGCGAGCTTTTTTCAAAGCCACCTTCCAAGACATTTTGGGCAAACGTTTCATCTTCAACATTAAAAAATGTTGACGCGTGGCAAATGCGCGTTGTGGGGCGTACAATGACAGGCGTTTTATATGCTTCGGAAATTTCAAACGCTTCCTTAAGCATTTCAAAGCCTTCTTCAGGCGTTTGAGGGTCAAGCACAGGCACTTTAGCAAAACTTGCAAAGCGGCGTGTGTCCTGTTCGGTCTGGGAAGAAATTGGCCCTGGGTCGTCTGCAACAAATAGCACAAACCCACCCCTAACGCCAATGTAGTTTAAGCTTAGCAACGCGTCGCTTGCAACGTTTAGACCAACTTGCTTGCATGTAAAAAGCGTGCGCGCGCCGCTTAAACTTGCGCCAGCTAAAAGCTCAAGTGCTGCTTTTTCATTTGTTGACCACTGCACCTGCACGCCGTGTGCTTTGCTGTGCGCACGAAGTTTAGCAACGGTTTCAACAAGTTCAGAAGATGGCGTGCCGGGGTAGCCTGCCACAACATTAACACCTGCTTCAAGTGCCGCGTGCGCAAACGCTTCGTTTCCCATTAAAAGTTTTATAGTCATTTTTGCCCTTTTGCCAATAACGTTTGATTAATAAACCTGAACAATTTCAGGTAATGTGAAAGCTTTTTACAACCCTTTACGCCTTTGCCATTTGCTCTTTAAATTCCACAATTTTTTGTTGCAACGCTGCATTTGAAATGCCCAAAATTTGCACCGCTAAAACAGCAGCATTTTTAGCACCATTAATTGCAACAGTTGCAACAGGTACGCCACTTGGCATTTGCACAGTTGAAAGCAGCGAATCAAGCCCACCTAAATCACTTGTTTTTATTGGTACAGCAATTACAGGAAGTGGAGTTTGTGCTGCCACGACCCCCGCTAAGTGTGCCGCCTTACCAGCAGCAGCAATTACAACCTTTATGCCACAGTTGCTTGCGTTAGCAGCCCATGTGTGCACTTCATCAGGCTTTCTGTGCGCACTTGCCACTTTGAGTGTGTATGTAACGCCAAATTCATCAAGCGCATTCATGCATGGCTTCATTGTTTCAACATCACTTTGTGAGGCAATAATAATGCCCACTTCTGCATTGCTGTTGTTTTGTACTTGCTGTTTCATAGTTTTTGCTTTCCGTTTACTTTTACCTTTTAAATTTCCAATTCCATTGCATTTCTATTTTAGCAACAATTTTTTTACAGCATTGTTCAAACACAGTACGAACATTTGTTGGTGTTAATTTCGCAAGTCTTAAAAACTAATGCACTTTTACGCCTTTGAAGTACACCTCATCAGGCTCGATGTGTGAAATACCTTCAACTTTTCTTGCTAAAATGTCCTCGGGCAGCACCATGAAATTTGCAAGTTTACCCACTTCAATGGAGCCTCTGTTTGCCTCATCGCCAAGCTGTTTGGCACCGTTTATAGTGTAGCCGCGAATCATGTCTTCAAGGCTTACGGACTGCTCTGGCGTCAAAGCATAGTCGGTAGCACCGCTGTAGTCGGCATTTAGCGTCTTGGGTGTGTACCTGCGAAGCACACCAACCTCCAAGCTTAAGAAAGGCGACCAGTTCATGAACACGTCGTCCATGCCAATTTGGTCGCAACCAAATGTAACAACCGCTCCTGCATCCATGATGTCTTTTACACGGTATTCATACCTAAAGCGCTCGCCTAATGCCTTCTGCATGTGTTCATAACCACCTGAAATTTCTGGAG